>JANPKH010000162.1:0-1946 GCA_031425935.1 Gammaproteobacteria bacterium
TTTGTCATATATTCGTATCAATAAGCACTACGTGCATCTACCCTACTTATTTCTAGGAATAGCAGAAGCAATTCTTCTGGGCTTGTCTGTTTGGCTAGCGCAACATTTGTCTAATAACTCAGCGGATATAAGTCAAGCATGGGACCTCCACAACCTTAACTGGCCCCCTATAGTACTTTTTTCGGTGATATTCAGTTGCTGTACCCTGTCTATGGGCATTTATACCGCGCTGGTGCGAGAAGGTTTTTCCAGTATGGTATTGCGCACATTGGTAAGCTTCTTTTTGCTGGGTAGTTTATGTTTGATGCTAATTAATTTAACACTCGGCAATGAATTTATTGAACAACAAGTGGGCTTTTGGGCAGTCATCATTGCTACAACATTAGTAATTATTGCGCGTCGTATCTTTGTCATGATGGTTGATACAGCGAACCTCAAACGGCGCGTTGTTATTTATGGCGCAGGTGTACGGGCAAAAAAATTACTCGAAGATCTGGAGCCTAATAGAGCTGGTTTAGGCGTAGAAATTGTGGGATGCATTCCCAGCACCGATGATAAAATCATGGTCGACCCAGCGATAATAATGGCGGAACCCACAAATTGGTTAGCTTTTGCAAAACAGTCACAAATATCAGAAATCGTTATTTCGCCTGATGAGCGCCGTCGCAGCACGGGCGATGTATTTCCACTAAGTCAATTTTTAGATTGTAAACTGGCGGGAATTGCTTCTTGTGACGGATTAAGTTTTTACGAGCGTGAGCTGGGCCGAGTAGACATTAGCTTGTTACAACCGAGCTGGATGCTATTTTCTGATGGTTTTAAATATTCACTGCGAGGCGGAATCACCAAGAGATTGTTTGACATAATTCTCACCTCATTATTTTTATTTATTTTGTGGCCGTTTATGTTGCTTACCGCCTTGGCTGTGAAATTGGAAAGCCCGGGTTCAGTTCTTTACCATCAAGTAAGGGTTGGCCACAACGGAAAAACGTTTCGCATCTATAAATTTAGAAGTATGCGTCAAGATGCGGAAAAAGCAGGCAAAGCCATTTGGGCGCAAAAAAATGATGCACGCGTTACTCGCGTAGGTGCCTTCATTCGCAACACACGTTTAGACGAGCTACCACAGTTATACAACATACTGACAGGCCAGATGAGTTTTGTGGGACCAAGACCAGAGCGTCCCGAATTTGTAAGTGACCTTGCGCGACAAATTCCATTTTATGAAACCCGACATAAAGTTAAACCGGGGCTAATGGGTTGGGCGCAATTGAAGTATCCCTACGGCGCATCAGTAGAGGACGCAAAAAATAAACTTCAATACGATCTTTATTACACCAAAAATCATAGTTTTTTAATGGACATATTGATTATGATTCAAACCGTAGAAATTATTTTGTTAGGAAAAGGTGTACATTAATTCCAGGGTCTATAACCAAGGTCTACAACGAGCAGCATTATGAAAAATCTACGCATGACAATACAAATACTAATGGTCGCCTTATTGCTTGCTTCATGTAGCAGCACGCGGCAACTACCCGCAGCTCCAACTCTTAGTAGTGGTGTCGTAGCGGAATATCGAATTGGTGTTGGCGACTCAATTGAAGTCAATATTTGGCGCAACCCAGAGCTATCCCGCACGGTGCAGGTCAGGCCTGACGGCAAAATATCAATGCCTTTAATTGGCGATCTTGTCGCAGCTGATTTAACCACAACTCAATTATCCATGAATGTCACGAATGCCCTGTCTGGCTATGTTAAAAGCCCGCAGGTAGCAATTATTCTTGGCAATTCGAGCAGTTCAGATTTTCAACGTCGCGTGCGGATTACGGGAGCGGTTAAAAGCCCGCAATCGTTACCCTATAGAGACGGCATGACTGTTTTGGATCTGGTTTTACTGGCTGGCGGCCCCAATGAATTTGCTTCTGCCAATAAAGCCAAGCTCT
>JANPKH010000163.1:0-22376 GCA_031425935.1 Gammaproteobacteria bacterium
AATGAAAGCGGTAAAATGTGGTTACGTAGAAACTGGCGAAATTTTAATGAATGGCAAATATCATCATGGCCAATATTTTGTAAATCACGCACAAAAAGTTGTTGAGATGGCAGCGAAGCATCGCATTATGTTGGCTGCGCATGAGGATATAAAAGATACGGGCGAACGTCGAACTTATCCAAACAAAGTGTCACGCGAATCTGCTCGTGGTCAGGAATATAACGCCTGGTCGACTGACGGTGGCAATCCACCAAATCATCTCGCGATATTACCCTTTACGCGTTTTCTTGCGGGCCCGATGGATTTTACTCCCGGTATATTTGAATTAACCTTGCCTTCAAGAGAAAAAATTCCGGGTAAATCAACACAAGTCAATTCAACCTTGGCAAATCAATTAGCACTCTATGTTGTGCTCTATTCGCCGGTCCAAATGGCTGCCGACTTGCCAGAAAATTACGAAAAACATTTGGATGCTTTTCAATTTATTCGTGATGTTGTAACGGATTGGGAAACGACTAAAGTCCTCGAGGGAGAGATTGGTGATTTTGTTACTATCGCGCGTAAACAACGCAAAGGTGATAATTGGTTTGTGGGTGGCATTACTAATGAAAAATCTAGAAAGGCAACTGTAGCATTGTCATTTCTTGATGCCAATAAAACCTACAAGGCTAGAATTTACCGAGATGCAAAAGATACTAATTACGTAACCAATCCTCATGCTTATGAAATAGAAGAAAGGATTGTGACGTCTAAAGATAAAATTACAACGAAGCTAGCGGCAGCTGGTGGTGTTGCTATTAGTTTGATAGCGCAATAAATTTTTTGAAGATTTAAATAATAACAATGAATAAATTTCTTTAAATGGTTTTTATGCACTTTAAAGAAAGTAACCGGATCCTTTATGAGGATGTTTTGCATGGCCTACCCCGGCCCCTTTGAGAGCAGGAGGAATATCAATTGCTAGCAGCTGATATTCCGTTGTACTGCTCTATTTTTTAATTTCATTTAACCATAAATATATTTTTACATTTCTGCAGTTAGCAATATCCAACAATCGATTATTTTATTCAATTTATAAAAGTTGGTGGAGTGCTTTGCTTTTTTTTTGATAATTGACCCTTATGAGTGGTCATATATTACAAAGTGTTTACCTGTGTTAAAGCGTTGTTCTGCGTTGTTTTACCGTTATAAATATTATAAGTAGTCGGTAAGTTTTTGGTGGTTATCTCTTTGGATAACTGAGTAATAATAACGAGGCTAATTAAATGAAAATAACATCTACGAAGCGTGGCTATCCAGTCACGAAAGTATGTTTAGGGCTGGGCTTTGCCGCCATGCAGCTCATAACATGCGCGAACTCAGTATTTGCACAATCGCCTGCAACACGCGGTGCAACCCAAATGCCCTATACGCGATATGAGGCAGACGTTGCAACGCTAACCAGCTCGCAAGTTCTACAGACTACAAATTTTGATATTAAGACAACCGCTTCTGAGGCGTCGCAACAAAAATTTGTAAATTTGCCGAATGTGGGCAGTGCTGTTGAGTGGACTGTAAGCACTCCCGGTAACGGCGTTACCATGCGTTATACCATGCCTGATTCAGCTGATGGTAAAGGGTTGAATGGCGAAGTTGATGTATTTGTAAACGGTGTTCTTGACCAAACAGTGGCCGTTACATCACGTTGGGCATGGCAGTATTTTCTCCATAAAGAACCTGAAAACACTCCCGTTCCTTTCACGGGCTCGGATTACATTGCAATGCGTTTCGATGAAACCCATTTCTTGTTGAATCGTACTCTGAATGTTGGGGATAAAATTCGCATTCAAAAGAAAACAAATGATGGCTTGGCCTACGGTATCGACTTTATCGAGTTGGAGCCTGTAGCTGCACCATTACCCAAACCTGCAGGTTATGTTTCCATCGCGGATTTCGGTGCTGCACCGAATGATACTGTATCTGACTTAGCTGCATTTAATTCTGCGTTAGCTGCAGCAGGCTCAGCCGGTACCGGTGTTTATTTACCGCCGGGCAAATGGGATTTCAATAATAAAGTGGTACTGACCACCAGCAATATCGGCATTAAAGGTGCTGGTATGTGGCATACCCAAGTTTATTATTCAAACCCGAATCAATTTAGCGGCGGTATTCTTGCGCGTGCAACGAATGTTGAAGTATCTGATATTTATTTCGGTACCGTAAATACTCAACGTTTATGCCGTGATGTGCCTTGTCCAATTGGCGGCATTTACATGATTTATAAAGCCTTCATGGGTACTTGGGGAAATAACTCTAAATTTACCCGTGTATGGGCAGAACACTTCGAAGTGGCCGCTTGGTTAGGTGGTTATGACGCGCCATTACCCGTAGATGTGACTAATGGCTTAGTTATTTCTCAGGCGCGCTTCCGTAACAACTATGCAGACGGCGTTAACTTTTCTCAAGGCACTATGAATTCGGTTGTTGAACAATCGAATATTCGTAACAGCGGCGATGATGGACTAGCAATGTGGCCTTCAAATAGCCCCGCTGTTCCAGAAGAAGTGAATAACATATTCCGTTTTAGCACTGTAGAGCACGTATTCCGTGCTGGCGGAATTGCGATTTTTGGTGGCAAAGATCATCAAGTTCACAACATGTTAATTCGTGATTGTTTCGGCGGCGCAGCTATTCGTTTTACGACGGATTTCTCGGGTTACACGTTCAGTTCATCAGGTTTATATCGGATTCACGATATAGATATTTATAACTGCGGTACCAGCTATGACTTGTGGCATCAGAAGCGTGGAGCTATCGAATTCAACACACCTCTCGGTGTGACGAATATGCAATTCGATAACATTTACATCAAGAATTCACAACGTCACGGTGTGCAACTTGATGGCGGTAACTACTCCAATATTACCTTCAATAACATCGTTATTGACGGCACTGGCTTGGATGCATCCACACGTAATGTGCAGGCAAATTCCTATGGCGGCGTTGGTATTTATTCTGACGCGAATTCGGGTACCGCCACTTTCAATAATGCATCCATCAGCAACTTTGAAGATGCGGCTACCGTCAATCAAAAGCCGAGCTTTAATTTGGTTGTTAGGACCGGCGCTGTTCCATTGCAAGGTATTGCATTCCCATCCAACCAAATTGCGATGGCGAATGGTGATACTCAAGGTGTAGCTGTTAGTTTCAACCCTGCTCAAGCCACTAACAAGACCGTAACCTTCACTTCATCTAACCCATCGGTAGTCGTTGTAACGTCTGGCACCTCCGGTTCAGCAACGTTACAAGCGTTGAAAGTGGGTACTTCTGTTATTACTGCAACAGCAGCGGATGGTGGTTTTAAATCGACTACCACCGTAACAGTCACTCCAGCGGTGAGTATTGCTGTTGTTGGTGATTCTGCGGTTGAAGGCGGTGCTGATGGCAGCGTAAGAATTAGCGCACCACAAATTGCTTCTGCAATTACAGTGAACTACACCATTTCGGGCACTGCGGCGAACAGTCGTTATATCTCTGCACCTTCGTTGAGCGGAACCGTTACTTTGGATCCAACTCGTACGGAGCAAGTCATCAATATTACGGCTATTAACGACACCATCTTCCAGGGCAATCAAACCTTAACAATTACCTTGGGAGCAGGCGCTGGCTACGAATTAAGTAAAGCTAACACTGCAACCGTAAGTATTGTGGATAACGAAACGCCTGTATGTACTGCACCTGTCGTGGGCTATGGCGCTAGCGTTCCGGTAGTTGATGGTCAAGCATCAGATGCAGTCTGGGCAAAAGTGCCTTCTTCAACCATTAGCAATGTGACATTTGGTTCAGGAACACCAGGGTTGTCGGGCAAATGGCGTGCTACTTCAACGCCGGACAGATTGTATGTGTTGGTTGAAGTTGTTGACCCAAATCTATTCAACGATTCCGCCGCAAACTGGTGGGAAGATGATGTTGTTGAATTGTTTATCGACGGGGATAACAGCAAAAAGACCACCTACGACAATGCTAATGACTTCCAGTTAGGTTTCCGTTGGAATGATACGGCTATCAAAGTGGGTGGAGCATCAGTGCCTAACACGACCGGTGTTGTTCAAAGCCAATTCCGCACGTCTAACGGCTACAACATAGAAGTATCCATACCTTGGAGTACCATCAACGTTGTACCAAAAGTCGGTTCAAAAATTGGTTTTGATGTGGCTATCGATGATGACGCTAACGGCGGCGCACGCGATTCCCAATTAACCTCTATCTCCACTACAGGTACAAACTGGAATAACACTTCTGCATTTGGCTCACTGTGGTTGACTTCATGTGGGGATGTCCTTCCATCATCGAGTTCTTCCAGCAGCATGGCGCCTAGCTCAAAAAGCGCGAGCAGTGCTAGTGTCATCCCTGGTAGTTCAAAAAGCTCAAGTAGTGTTTTTGTTCCTGGCAGCTCAAAAAGTTCTAGCAGCTCTATTGTGGGTAGTAGCGCAAAAAGCTCAAGCAGTGTTCCTGTGAGTCGCTTCAACATTACCAATCGCTGGAAAAATACCTTCTTGTGCGATACCGGAGCTACTGTGACTTACAGTGCGACTTCTACCGGAGCAGCTTGTCAGTGGGTAACGGAAAGTGTGGCGGGTGGATTTGTCGAGATTCGCAATCTGGGTACCGGCGACTACATGCACATTGAAAATCTCACGGGCACCGTGCAAGCAACCGCACGTATGACAGTATGGGATAGTTCGAAGTGGCAATTAGAAGTGGTGGATGGTACTTATTCGCGCTTTAGAAACAAATGGCAATCTACGCAATATATTCATGTGGAGAACCAGACGGGTAGTGCGCAATACGGCGGGATTGATTCAAGTTGGTGGAGCGCACAATGGCAGATTGGTGGTACAACCAGCGTTGCTAGTTCCGTGGCACCGAGCTCTTCCAGTGTTGCTTCATCCATCAAGTCGAGTGTGGCTAGCAGTAAAGTTGCTTCGGTAGCAAGCTCAGCTAAGTCGAGCGTGGCCAGCAGTATTGTTGCCTCGGTGGCAGGTTCTGCTAAATCCAGCGTTATTGGTATTTCATCAAACTCCAGGTCATCAACTGCATTACCAGTTCGCGGATATGCTGCTCCCTGGACTGAGTATCAGTTGGAAGCCGGGCGTTTGGGTGGCGGTGCAAAAGTGTTAGCACCGAGCCGTACCAAGTGGGATAAAAACTTTATCCAGGCGGAAGCTATAGGTCGCAGTGCCGTAGTGCTTAATAACACCGGGGATTCGGTTGCTGTCACCAACACCAAGGCTGCTAACTCTGTGGTACTGCGTTTCTCGATTCCAGACTCTGCAAGTGGTGGTGGTTTAGATGCTACTTTGGGCCTGTATATCAATGGGACTCGCGTGAAATCCCTAGTGTTGACTTCAAAATATTCCTGGTCGTACAAGGGTGGTTTGATTGGTGACCCAATTATGGATATTCCGGCTGAACAGCCACACACCTTCTTCGACGAAGTAGCTGTGTTGCTTGATCAACCAATCCCGGTTGGTGCAGAAGTGAAACTTCAACGCGACTCACAAGATACCGCTGCTTTCTACGTGGTTGACTTGATTGATTTGGAGCAAGTGGCACCACCACTAACAATGCCAGCAGGCTTCACTGATGTAACAACATTGGGGATTGTGCCTAACAGCGGCATAGATTATGCCGACAAAATCTCTTCCGTCATGAATGGCGGTGCAAAACTCTGGTTCCCACCGGGTGAGTATCTTGCACTGAAACTCAACAGCGGCAATGCTGGTATGGACAACAAGGGTGCCGAGATTCGTGGCGCCGGTATGTGGTACACGACCATTAAAGGTCCTAAATCCATATTCTTCTGTATTGGCCACGTCAAGTGCGTGTTTGGTGACTTCTCCATCCGTGGTGAGTCCAAAGCTCGAGCTGAAGAAACTCAAGGTGTACAGAAAGCCTTTGCCGGTCCAATGGGTAACGGTTCGCTTATCGAGAATATGTGGATTGAACACGTTGTGGGTGCCATCTGGGTTGGTAACGATCCACCCTTCCAAACCCAACCAACCGACAATCTAACGATTCGTCACGTTCGTATTCGTAATACTTATGCAGACGGTGTGAATCTTGATAACGGTACATCGAACAGTGTGGTTGAGAACTCTCACTTCCGTAATACGGGTGATGACGCGGCAGTAGTATGGTCAATTAGATGGACTCATTGGGTGCGCGATAAGACAGTTAACGCTGGCCCAACGTTCATCAAAGAGGAAGCTAAAAATGCACCTGACCAAGGTATCGGACACGACAACATTTTCCGGAATCTAACGGTGCAAATGCCATGGCGTGCAAACTGCTATGCGGCCTACGGTGGTTTCAATAACACCTTTGAAAACTTGATGTGTGAGGATGTGTTGACCTACCCAGGCATCTTGATTGCTAACGAGTTTTCGTCCTATCCATTTGGACCTCAGTTGACCACTTTCAAGAACATCACCTTGCTTCGTGCTGGTGGACCAATGTTCTTTGAGAATGCCAACGTTTGGAAGCACGGCGCTTTGAAATTCTACCTACGCGAAGGTGATGTCAACGATATCCTCGTCGAGAACGTAGATATTATTGAGCCACTGTATTCAGGCATTGAGTTCCGTGGTTTTGGTACTGCATTCATACCACCAGGCGAAAAATTCTCAGCTGAAGTAATTGCTGGAGCTAACGCCGCAGTGCTACGTAATGTGACCTTACGCAACATCAACATCGTCAATGCCGGCACCTTTGGTATTGAGGTACAAGATGGTGGGGGCCGTGGTCAAGTAAATTTCGAAGGCGTGAAAGTATCGGGTTCGGCTCTCGGGCCAATTGAACACGGTGGAGCACCGAGTTCATTCTTCAATAAGACGGCTGGTAATGTGGGGTGGTAATAGGCCCTGATATGTAAACAGTATTAATCATTAAAGTACTAGTAATTGTCCCGTCTTAAAATACGTGACAGTTTTTCGATTAAACCAGCTGCTCGCGCAGCTGGTTTTTTTATGTACCCAATTATTCTTCAATTTGGTTTTTACATTATTAATGTGTGTACGAAAATCTGAGAAGTTCAACTACACTCAACTTACCCAATGATGGGTAAACTACTGTCTGATTTGTATTTCGAATCAGTGCCTTATTTGAATCACCTTCACGGACTTATAGAGAGCTCAATATGAACAACGAAAATGTCTACTCTGCACCCCAATCTGATGTTACTGCTGTAGTCGATCAAACAAACGAAATTGAGATTTTTCCGAGGATGTCGGCTTGGAAAGTATTTTTTCTAGCCATTCCTACAGTTGGCTTTTATTCCGCCTATTGGCTGTACAGTCGCTCGAAGCTTATGAATACATTACCCAACCGATCCATGTCGATGACACCAGTTATAATAATGTTAGTGCTCGCCGGTTTATCCGTGCCTTTTTCGATTTTGAGTAATGTGTACAAAGAGGTCGCAATTATTGGCATTATTTCTGGAGTTCTTAGCTTAGTTCATTTGGTATTTTATTTGATGACTGCCTTTCCACTTCGTAGGCAATTACGTAGCACGCTTGAATCATCTGGAGCAAGTGACTCCAATTTAAACGGTGTGATGATTTTATTTTTTAGCGCTATATATATGCAATTTAAGATCAACAAATGCATCGATGAGCGAAATAACGTCGACGTCGCAGACAGAGAAAAAATCTTTTAGCCGCTTGCTACAACTGCTAAAATTTTCCCGAACGTTTCAGTGCTAAATATTGATTCACTAAGGCCATAGGAAGCTCGCTTGGCAAACAGTCGGATAGGATAATTCCCTCGATTGCCAAGCGAGTTATAATTCGCGAACGCGCGTTTAAGTGATTAATGGTTCCCGCATAACTCAATGCATCGGCAAGGGAATTGATTGGTTGCTCCACCGCATCATCCAATATTTCCTCGCGTAATGTTGCCACTAAAACCAAGTGATGGCGAGACAATAACTTCACCGCAATGATCAGATCATCTTCATCTTCCTCGCGCACGTTTGTGACAAGAATTACCAACGAGCGCTTATAACGTTTGGTCGTGATAATTTTCGCAGCGTCGATATAATCTGAATTCGCTACACTGCTTTCTATGGTGTATAGCTGATTAATAAGCGTGTTTATAGCGAGACGACCTTTAGCGGGTTTCATTCCGCGTTGATCGCCAGCAAAAGTATGATAGCCCGCCGCATCACCTTGACGTAAAGCGATAAAGGCCGTTAGAAGAAGTGCGTTTAAGGCGTGATCGAAATGACTTAGTGCTTGATCTTTAGCGCGCATGCGACGACCACAATCCAGCAAAAATATTACCTGTTGATCTCTTTCATCTTGAAATTCGCGTGAAATTAATTTACCCACTTTTGCCGTTGCACACCAATCTACTTGACGCAGAGAATCACTCTCACGGTAATCTCGAAGTTGATGAAAATCCGTTCCTTGTCCACGACGTTGTAAGAGGTGAATACCCAACTGCTTGCTATTACCACCTTGTAACAAAAGTGCTAAATGGCTGATCGCCATAAAGTTGGGAAATACCTTGAACCGACTGGTAGTGGGAAGCGTTTGTTGCAATTGCCACAACCCCAACACTGAGGTTACAAAAATTTGTGTGCCCTCAATACTAATATCCCCACGCTGCTCTGGCGTTACCGAATATTTAATAACCTGAGTCTGGTCAGGTTGTAATTTCACCGTTCTTGGAAATGACGTGGCATTTAATTCTTGCGGAGCAAGTTCGCTAACTACGATAGATAATGCACGCGCATTTTCATTTTTTATACTGAGAGTGATTGTGCTTTTAACACCAAGAGCCAAGGTGCCGGGGTGATCTCTAACACAGCTTACGACAGAGCGCGAGCCACTTAGTAATCGATCAAGTGAAGCCAAAGCTAACAATCCAAACACGCCTATCTGCCACGCTGTGGCAAGCAGCGATTGCATTAATTCAGAAACAAAAAAACGTCCCATCCCTACAAATAAACTAAATATTAGCAGGGCGGCAGCGATTTTTATTAACAGTACGGATGGCTTCATAAGCGTGGGGCGTCGATAGATTCTATTAGGTGTTCAAGAATAATATCGCTGGTTTGGCCATCAATTTCTGCTTCTGCGGTGGGTGAAACACGATGACGTAAAGAAGGTATCGCGATCGCTTTGATGTCCGCAGGAGTCACATAATCTCGCTCTTGTAACAGCGCATACACGCGAGCGCAACGCACTAAACCAATTGAGGCGCGCGGGCCTGCGCCCTGATGAATTAGTACGTGCTCTCGCGTTGCTCTTACAATATTCACTGCATATTCCAGAACTTTTTGATCCACTGTTACTCGCACCGCCATGGCTTGAATAAGCTCAACATCGCTAGCGGAAATACAGGCCTCTACTTTTTTCTGCATCGCCTCATCATTGATATCACCGGTCACCGCACGAGTAAATCGAAGTTCGTTTTCGAGGCTGGGATAATCGATATACACTTTTAATAAAAATCGATCCAGTTCTGCTTCGGGTAACGGAAATGTACCTTCTTGTTCGATAGGATTTTGCGTGGCCAGAACCATAAATGGAATGGGAACATTGCGCGGACTACCATCGATGGTCACGCTGCGTTCTTGCATGACTTCCAACAGCGCCGCTTGAGTTTTTGCTGGTGCGCGGTTAATTTCATCGGCTAATAATAAATTGGTAAAGATGGGGCCCGGTCGTAAACGAAATTTACCTTCCTTCGCATCGTATATTGAATGTCCTGTCACATCCGAGGGCATTAGGTCTGGCGTAAATTGAATGCGTTTAAAATTTCCGTCAAAACATTTTGCAAGGGATTTAACGAGAAGTGTTTTACCTAATCCAGGCACACCTTCGATGAGCACATGGCCACCGGCAAAAAGTGCAATCATAACTTGATCGATCACACTTTCCTGGCCGATGACTACCGCATTAAGCTGCTGTCTTACGGCACGAATTTTTTCATAGGCTTGTGAAATTTCTAATATGTTTTCTAATGTGTCGGTCATAGTGTTTTCCTGATGTTGCGAAGTAGGGTAATGGTTTCTTGAAAGGCATCATCATCCTGAACGGCGTCCGGGCTCATGGCCCGAGCAATGGCATTTTGAGATAAACCTGTGTGCTCACTCATTAAAATTTCTTTCTTAGCTTTGTCAGCGCTTGCAAAACCAGAAAGCTGACGATTTGCCAGCAATAAAATGTCAGTGATAACGGGCTGCAGTAAACGTGAATATTTTTTGCGTTTATGCTGGTAAGACGCCAAACCTAAAATGCTGTCCATAATGGAACGCCTGCTTGCACTATTAAACTGTTTAATTGGTCCAACGCGAACCGCTTGCTGCCACAGCCAAAACACAATTAATAACGAAAGCGTAATGATGAGTTCAGGAAATTTTGTCCACGCAAGTTTCACGATGGATGGCATGGCAACACCGTGCAAAATCAACGAGGCTTTTCGAAAACCGAGAGATCTTAATAAGAAAGCATGGTCCAGACGACCTAGCTGATGGCTGTCCCAAATAGATGCATCGGAAACCACGGTAATCACTCCTTGGCCGATGGCGAATTGCATTAAATGCGCACCTTGTTGCGACCTAACCCAATAAACAGGTGTGTATTCCGCATCGGCATTTTTATTTTCTTCAGCTTTTTGGTTAGTCGTTGTGGCGGTGGGGTCGCTTCCTAATGCTGCGGCATGGGTGATGATCGACCAAGGCGAAAAGGCAGCGTTCACATCATGCTCGTGGTCTTTAAATCTTACGTGAGTGATACGCCGCGCGGGAATTGTTTCCAGTTTTTCAGGTGAGGTAACTGAAGAGACAAGTTCCGGTTTTGAATTCGATTTTGTTGCGGCTTTTTCCTGATTTTTTTTATTGGCTTCTTTAAGCGCATCGCTGAATTTCTTTCTCGGTTCTAACTGCGTTTTGTCATAGTCTTTAGCGCAATCTTCGCACCCCGTTTGCGTTTTATCTTCATCGCATTTTCTGCAAGATTTTTTATTTTTCTCATCACCGTATTCCGCTAACGCTTTTTCCACTGGTGACAGTTCAGCCCCATTATTCCAGCCTCGATCGCCAGAAATGGGTTCCTCGCCGTCATCGTAGTGATAAGTAACCGCTTTATATTCCACACCAAGTTGTTCGAGCAGCTTGCCACGAGTTTCATTCGCACCAATTACGAGTTCGCCGCCGTTGCTAACCCATTGCATCAACGCGTCTGCCATAGGTTGATTAATCACGAGCCCAGAATTGGTGATGAGTAGACTGTCAAAATTATCGATCCTATCGATAGCGGATTTGGCATCGCTGGATTCGGCGTGCGTGCCCATGCGAGTCAACAATAATTCGGCAGCTAAGTAGGGGTTGCGCCTAGCCTCAAATGTCCAACCGGTGTCAACGGATTCGTCGTACAGCTCCAGAGTGCTATAGAGTAGGTAACCCAGCAGAATGCACGCTAGCGCTAATACAGCGGTTAGAAATTTACTCACCATGTTCAATCATCTCTGCCCATTGCGCTAATAACAATTCAACACTCTTCTCGTCAGGAATTCTATGGGCATAGGCGATCGTCTCCCATGCATTTGAAAGTTTGCCAAAATAATTTGTTAGGGGCGTGTTAGGGTATGCATTTTTGACGGTAGTGAAGCAATCGTATTCAGTAAAACCGGAGCGAAATGGAAGGCGTTTTTCATTGATCAAATGAATTAGTGTGGCACGGTATAACAAGCTGATAGCTTCGCGGTGCTCATGAGATTCCCACAGCTTTTTAACCACGTCTATTGGCCTTTCCGGTAAAGAGCTTCCACGAACATCCAACCCGAAAAGTTGTTCGGGCGCTTCGTGCATTTTCACTTGTACTTTTGGTTTTATTTTCAGAACTCGTTTAAAAAATTCTCGGTAAAGATAAATCACCCAAATAATAAACGCTGCTACTAAACACCAGATGATGACCTCAATACCGCGCGCTAACGAGCCAAAGAACGCCGAAATCTTTTTAAAAATTTCACCAGCAGATTGAAAAGTGCCGTCATTCCTTTCAAGAAATTCTGCAAAGGAAATAATCCATTGGGGTACGTCATTATCTTTTAAAATCTTCGAGTCTTTAAATCGGACATTCGTTTTTTGCCGCACTTGATGAAATGCTTCTCCGCGCAGAATTTCTTTTGCGACGGACTTCATCTTAAGCTGTTCAGACTTTTCATTAGAACCATCAACCGTTTGATCAACGCTAACATTTGGTGGCGTCGGGCTTTCTGCGTACACGGTCCTTGGCGCAGAAAATATACACACACCAACAAAAACTAATGTAAGCAGAGTAGGTACAGTGGATGTGAGTTGGTGATTTTTAACCAGCTGCCGGAATTGCAGCTCTATGCCCCATCCCTCTAATCCTATACGTCGATTGATGTATTGCGAGAAACCGCAGACCGCATAAAATGGTGCGATTAGGGCCATTGCGAGAAAGTACAATAGGTTATAGATCAATAAATCCAGCGATAATTGTTGCTTGAAAAATTGTAATACGTCGTCCGTAAATTTAAGTGGAATAAATAAATAAACAAGTGCAATAAAGGCGAGTACTAATATCATTTCCAGGTGAACTAATAATATTAATGTCCAAGTGGATTCACTGCTACCCTCGCGATGCAATGTTGCTAAACGTGAGCGGCGTGTCTTACCGACTAATCCTTCCAGGCAGGTGACGGGCAGGTCATAAGAGCGAGTAGTGCTGAAGCGCCGCAGCGTTAACCACATTAACCAGTCTTTTACATATAATCGAGGTAATCCCTTGAGTGTCTCGATCAGGCTAGTAGGCTCATTAAAAAGTCTGCGGCTAGCAATAAATAGCGGCCCGCGATCCCAAAACGGTTTTAACCACCACACTAAAGTAATGGGCAACCAACTCACTAGGCTGGGGAAAGCCAGCGCAGCAATAAGAGCAACAGTGCCACTAGGGATGAGCCAGCTGAAAAATAAAGGCCAGTACCATGCACGCGTTATGACGACACCTAGGTTGATGGCTTGCCAAGGTTTACGGGTTCGAGTATTGATGACAATGCCGTTAATGTTCATGCTGACTGAGCCCTCGCCCCATCAAGCAGCTATAACTAATCACCAATAGCCAAAATGCCGCACCAACGGCGTATTTTATACTCGGTGTCAACGTTGAACTTGACGACCAAAAAGCTTCTAAAAACGCTGCAATTAATAGCATCAATATAGCGCCGTAAACGATTAGTACAGCTTCTTTAGCCGCTAATTTCAAAGCATCGGATCGTCGAAAATTTCCCGGCGCAATCAATGCAAAGCCAACGCGCAAACCTGCCGCCCCCGCGTAAACAATTGCGGTTAATTCGAAGGCTCCGTGACCAACAACAAAAGAATAAAAGGTCTGGCTGTAACCGACCTGAGCAATATGACCGGCAACGCCACCCAGCTGAAGCCCGTTATAAAACAAATAAAATACCGCACCTATGCCAAAAACCAGACCACCTGCAAAGGTTTGAAAAGCGATGCTAATGTTGTGTTGAATGTAAAAACCAAACATGGCGATGTCTGTATCTGAGTCTCGCTCGCGACCGAATTTTTCCAGCCCTGGTTCATACATACTTTCAAATTCAAGTACTTGCGCGGGGTTCATAATGGTATAAATCATATCCGGATTTTTGAAGCACAGCCCCCACATAATCAGCGCAGGCAGCATAAAAATGGCAAGGGATGCGAACACATACCCTTTGTTACGACGCAATGCCGCAGGGAACTCAATAAAAATAAACCGCATAAACTGATAGCGATAAAGCGTACTGCCTTCATAATATTTGTGGTGACATTCGGTGACGAGATAGTTGAGGTGCGATACCAGGTTAAACGTATAGCGTCGACTTTTCGCGAGTGAAAGATGATGGCTCACCTGCTTGTACAATCTGGGCAATTCAATTTCATCATCGTCAAAGGGTTTGTTTTCAAGCAGCTTTTCCAGCGTTAACCAAATCTCTCTGTATTTGTTTTCGAAGTCTTGTTGTTTCATCGTGCACCCAAAAACCAATTGCCAAGAGCCCGCAAATATTCGACCCCTTCGCGTCCATCTTTGTGTGTAATCGGCGTGAGAATATTGCTCAGTTCTTCTTGTCTTGCGGGGCTGAGGGATTTATGTCGCTGGGTAAATTCAACAATCGCGTCTTGCTCTGCAGCAGAAAAGGCAACGCTTGGTGGTTGGGTGCCTGCATCGGGCAGCGGGGTATTGGTAGTTAGCAATGGCTTTTGAATAACGATTGTGCCAGCCGCAAGATCGCCCAAGCGCTGAAAACGACGGGTTACCGTTAGGCTCACAATCCCAATTACATACATAGAGGGCAAAAAATCGACTGCTCTCAATAGATTGCGAATAATAGAGCTGCTCCACGTAACAGGCGTCAGATCTTCATTAACAACAACTAAATTAAAAATCCTTTTACCGGGTGTTTGTCCTTCACGCAGCATTTCAAAAAATACGGGATACCACCATTCCATTAAAAATGACAGGATTAGCCAAAACCCAGTGCCGGCCTTACCAATGAAGAAGGCGATGATTCCGCCAATCATTAGCACAATTGCACGTATTCCCAAGTCAACAGCGTAAGCAAGTGCCCTGGGTATAGGACCAGAAAGGTCCGCATAGAGGTCCACCCCTTCTGGAGTTTCAACGGCGTCGATGGTGTCAAAAAGATGTCTGGAAACTGCTGGCACTGTTATAAAATCCTTATTTTACGCACTCTATTTGCTTTGCAGCATGAGGAGTCTAACGCTGCTTGGGGCGCCGCTCGGGGCGCACGGCGTTTGGAGTTTAGCGGAAGAAAAAGATTCTGTCGCATGAATATTGATGAAGTTCATTATTGAAAACCTCACAATTAAGTCGATGGCGGATGTTTATTATTGGGTAAGCCGAATTGTAATAACAGGCACAGGCTGGTAACAGAGTACAAATTTTTGTAATTGGGGTGCGCTACCTTTATCCAAAAACTTGGTCATGCAGTGTATTTAGGTTAGTCTGGACAAGGTTGTCATATGTCCAAGCTCTTCTTAGGTGGTAGGCATATGTAGCGCCATAATGAATTAACCTATGAGCGGGGTCAGGGGACAAATGATAGGCATTAAAGACATTGCCAGAGAGGCTAATGTTTCACCAGCAACTGTTTCCCGTGTGTTACGTAATCCATCGTTAGTGGCCGAATCCACCCGAATTGCAGTACTTGAAACCGTCAAAAAGTATGGCTACACACCTAATAACCTAGGTGTAAGTTTACGCAAATCTAAAACGTATAATTTGATGGCAATTATTCCTGATTTAATTAGCGGTTTTAATTACCCGGTTATTCGTGCCATTGAAAGTATCGCGCTTGAAAATGGTTACAATTTGTTGCTGGGTGATACGCAAGAATTAGAGAGTCGCGAGCGTTCATTTGCTGCCATGGTTAGCTCCCGGCAAGTGGACGGTATTTTATTATTTTGTTCCCGGTTACCTTTCGATATTGATCCTGACCGTGCGCTGGCTGATCAACTGCCTCCGTTAGTTAACGCCTGTGAAGATATTGCTTTAGAGGGATTGGACAAAGTTAATATTGATAATGCGGCCGCCGCAGAAGACGCCGTGAATTATTTAATATCGCTGGGGCACAAACGCATTGCTGTTATCGCTGGCAATATGACATCACCCAGTACTTTATCGCGGATGGAAGGCTACAAGCGCGCACTACTCAAAGCGGGTTTAGCGTACAACGATGAATTGGTTACTGTGGCAGATTATTCGCAACCGAAAGCAGAAATTGCCACGCGTAAATTAGTAGCATTAAAAAATCGCCCAACGGCTATATTTAATTTTAGTGATGAGATGGGCATGAGTTGTATCGCCACACTGTTGAATCTTGGTTATAAAATTCCACAGGATTTTTCCGTAATGGGTTTTGATAATATTTCCTACTCGCAATACTGTTACCCTACCTTGACAACCATCGCGCAACCGTTGAAAGAAATTGGTATTACTTGCATGGAATTATTATTGCCGCAATTAAATGGTGAAAAAATGCAGGGCATTCACCGCGTGTTACCGCATCAACTTATTATTCGGCAAAGCACGGGGCCTGCTTAAAAAAGCTAATAAAATTGCGTTAAGTTACAAGCATTAGCTAATTCTTAATGTCACCTATGGCATAAATTTAGGTGTTATCTGGCAGGCAATCCCATAAATCCAAATCACAGGGACATTCGCTACCCATTGGATTACTATCAATTACAATCCCGTACTGCATTTCACTCGGTTCATATCTGGCATCGACAAAAGATTTTGGTGGCTCTTTTGTGTCATTAGGCGCCACGACGTAAATTCATATCAGCAGTTCAAAAATCAATTCAACTCGATGCTCTCTTTTTTCGCATGATGATCTATAACTTAAGGAGCTTTAAAGTTTTAAACGTATCCGCTGGTTTCTCTACAAAGATTACCTAATAAGACACTAAAGAAATTACCTTAAAAGACTAATAGTCCCTATGAAACGAAACATCTCATTTTCTCTCTGCTTTTTTGCGCTGATCTTGCAATTTAATTTATTCAGCATGAATGCTTGTGCGCAGGATTATCCTAAGAAAATGAATTTCCGCAACATTATGCAGAATCAGGATATCGCCTTGGGGGAGGTGGAAGCTATTGTTCAGGATCACGAGGGCTTTATGTGGGTGGGGGGCCGCAATGCTTTATTGCGTTATGACGGGTACGATTTCTTAAGCATAGCTATTGCTGAGGATAATTCGAAAAACACTACTGAGCCGCAATTGGTACAGCAGGTTGTTGATTTGTTTGAAGACAGTCGCCAACAACTGTGGATAAGTACACGCGAGGGTTTATTAAAATACGATCGTGCTCAAGAAGTTGCAAGACGCTTAACCTCGCAAGATGGAAAAACGGAAAATTTTTTTAACGGTAGAGCTCTTGCGCTAGCCGAGGCATCTACCGGAGAAATACTTGTTGGAGCTTACGATGGTCTTATGATTCTCGACCCCGTTACACACAATGCGAATGTCATGGTGCATATCGAGGGTGAAGCGAATAGCCTACCGAATAAAACGGTTCGCAAAATTGTCATTGATAAACACAATATAGTTTGGCTCGGCACTGACGCAGGATTAGTACGCATGGAGTGGCCTTCTAAAAAAATGACGTTAATTTTTCCCTATCCATCTAATCCCAAATCCTTACCCGATAATGCGATTCGCTCTATGGCGCAAGATCACAATGGTGATTTATGGGTGGGAGTCGTTAATGGTTTATATAAATTTAATCCCCATACCGCTACGTTTAAGCGGTACCAGAATGATCCTCATAATCGTTTTAGTCTCGCACATAACTTAACCCGCGATATTTTTGTGGATAAAAATGGCTGGGTATGGAGTGGGAGTGATGCTGGTGGGCTTAGTCTATATGATGCGCGCAATGATCAATTTATTCGCTTTCAGTACGAGGATGGTCATGCAGGTTCCATAAGTAGCAATACCATACGACGTATTTATCAGGATGATGTGGGTGACATGTGGGTAGGAACCTATCCATCAGGGCTTAATTTTCATGATCGCTTAACAGATACAATTTCCGTATACAGGAAAGAGGGCGATCTCACTCGCGGCCTTTTGGAAAACAATGTCGAATCGGTTGTTGAGGATAAGGATGGTAATCTTTGGATTGGTGCTGGTGGTGTAACACGCTATAACCCAGCAGATGAAACCTTCACCCATTACCAAAAAAAATTAGATAGCACTGTTTCGGGACGTGTTTTCAATAGCACCTCTGCCATTAGTGCGTTACTGGATCTGGATGGTGACATTTGGTTTGGTACTTGGGTTCTAAGCTATCACCGTTACAACAGTAAAACGGATAGTTTTGAACAAATGCCGTTTGATGCAAGCTTAAGTCGCACCAAAATAAAAACTAGCACTAAGCTCATCGACAGCGTGGTATGGGGTATTTATCAGGATAAACAAAAAAATCTTTGGCTGGGTACTCACAATAGTGGTTTAAGTAAATACGATAAAACAACGGGTACCTACACCAATTACGAGCCCACAGAGAATGACCCAACCAGTATTAGTAACACGGTTGTTTGGGAAATATTTGAAGATTCAGCGGGACGCTTTTGGGTAGGCACGGCGAATGGTTTGAATTTGATGAATCGTGATAATGGCACTTTTAAGCGCTACATGCCGAACCCTGAAAACCCTCGTGGTCTCGCGAATGGCTCAGTCTTATCAATATTTGAGGATCAGAAACGGCGCCTGTGGATTGGTACTGATTCGGGTTTGCATCTTTATCATTCAGAGACAGATAATTTTTCGCGGTATAGCACTAAAGACGGATTTATCGACGGTGGTATTCGCGCAATTGCTGAAGATCTGCTCGGCAACTTGTGGCTGGGTACCAATAATGGTGTTGTACGGTTTAATCCGGATAGCAAAATAGTGCGCAATTATATGCGTTACAACGGCGAAAAAATCGGCAGCATTGCCACGGGTGCAGCACTTACAACTAGGAAAGGCGAAATAGTTTTTGGTACCAAAAGCGGATTGTATATTTTTGACGTTAATAATTTACTTACCAACGAAAAACTACCACCCATAGCGCTGACGGATTTTCGGATTTTTACAAAAAAAATCTCTGCGAATGGTGCTGATAAAATTCTTAAGAAAGTTATTAATCAAACTGATCACATAACTCTGGATTACACAAAATCCATGATTTCATTTAGCTTTTCTGCACTTAATTACCGCGATTCTGACAAAAACCAATATGCCTATAAACTTGAAGGCTTCGACGATAAATGGCGGGAAGTGGGTAGTCAGCGTACTGCACTTTACACAAACCTCGATGCTGGCAATTACACCTTTAGAGTCAAGGCCAGTAATAATGATGGTATTTGGAATGAGGCTGGTAAATCAATCAAGGTGAGTCAATTGCCGCCACCCTGGAAAACCTGGTGGGCTTATACAATTTATCTGTTAGCGGTTATCGCTGCGATTATGCAATTTGTAAATTCGCAACGCAAAAAACGCCGTTTAGTGGAAGAACAAAATCGATTATTGGAAATTAAAGTCGCGGAGCGTACCGCTGAGTTACGTGAGAAAAATAACGATGTTCAAGCTATGCTCAGTAATATGCCGCAAGGCCTATTTACCGTCGAAGTCGGTGGAAATATTCATCCAGAGTACTCACGCTTTTTGGAAGATATTTTTGAAACAACAGAAATTGCAGGCTGCAATGCAATGAATTTATTGTTTAACAGAGCCAATCTTGGCAGTGATACATTTGCTAGTGTCCAAGCTGCTATTCATTCAATGATTGGCGAAGATGATATGAACTACGAATTCAATTCGCATTTACTAATAACCGAATACGAAATAAATCCTTGTGGAAAGTACAAATATTTGTCACTCGATTGGAATCCAATTGTAAGCAATAATCAAATTGTCAAACTAATGGTTTCAGTGCGCGATGTTACGCTGCTCAAACATTTAGAAAGTGAAGCGCTGAGTAATAAACGCGAGCTGGAAATTATTGGACAATTGCTGAAAATACCAGAAAAAAAGTATTTAGAATTTGCTGCATCAGCCAAACGTTTTATCGCGGAAAATCGCGACTGTATCGAGCGCAATGAACAACGTAGCGATACGGCGATTGCGTTATTGTTTCGCAATATGCACACCATTAAAGGTAATTGCAGAACCTTTGGTTTTCGCTTTTTTAGTGATGTCGTGCATGAAGTGGAATCGGTTTACAGTGCACTCAAAGCTGGCCCTGAAGCAGGTTGGGATCGCGAACAATTATTTGCTGATTTAATGCGTGTTGAAGGTCTGTTATATGAGTACGAACACATAAATTATTCGGTATTAGGGCGTAGCATTAACGGTAAAGATCAGGATGGCTTTTGGGCGGATAGTAGTATCATCAATATAATTCAACGTTGTATAGATTCTGCGAACAAAAAATTTCCGGCGCTAAACGAGGCAAAGGAGTTATTACCCATTCAAAATGTTTTGGATACTGTGCAATCAATACCTCTTAGTGAAGTGTTGGCAGATATTGTAAATTCATTACCTTCGATGGCAACACAGCTTAACAAAGATACTCCTAACGTTGTTATTGATGATAATCATGTGCGTATTAAATCGACGGCCACTGAATTAGTCACGAATATTTTTTCACACATTTTACGTAATTCTGTGGATCACGGCATAGAGACGCCTGCGGTACGAACACAATTTGGCAAACCGACGCGCGGCACTATCGAGGTGTGTGCTATGGTCAAAGATCAACGACTTTATTTACACGTTAAAGACGATGGCCAGGGAGTCGATATTGATCGAATCTTTAAAAAGGGAGTTGGGGTTGGTCAATGGACCGCAGCTGATAATCCCTGTTATCAGGATATTGCTGCTTTAATTTTCGCATCTGGTGTTTCTACTAAAGAACAAGTGACAGATATTTCTGGTCGGGGGGTCGGTATGGACGCAGTTAAACAATTTTTGCTCGCACAGGGTGCAAATATCTCGCTTCATCTTTTAGGTCCACATGCTGAAGGCAAAGTAATTGGCGGAGGAGTTATGGTGCCATTTGAATTGGTTATCGAATTACCACAGGGTATGTTTACTAAAACGGCGTAAAATTTACACTAGTTTCAGCGTTATTTTGCCAATACGTATTTGTTACGACATGGCGCTGCATTCATTGCTACAATGGAATCATTAATGCATGCTAAAACCTGGTTATGGCTGAAACTGAATAAGGGCAAAAAAAGTGGCAAATTATATTTATGACGTGTTGGTTATTGGTTCCGGTCCTTCTGGTGAAAGTGCTGCGATAGCGGCGGCAAAGTCAGGCAAAATAGTCGGCATTATCGAAAATAGTGCACTTGTAGGTGGCAACTGTGCACACAAAGGTACCATTCCATCCAAGTCGCTACGCCACGTTGTGCAACAAATTATTAATTTTAAAGCTGATAATTTATTTCGTGAAATGGGTGATAGCCGCCGCTTAACATTTCCTCGCGTTTTACAATCAGCCATTAGAGTCATTCCAAAACAAGTAGAGTTACACACCAATTTTTATGTGCGTAATCGTATAGATGTACATATTGGTGATGCATCATTTGTAGATACGCACACAGTGCGCGTTTTGATGCCCGATGGCGCCTACGAAATTTTTACTGCGCAGGATATCGTTATTGCAACCGGCTCGCGCCCTTATCGTCCCGCTGATGTCGATTTTAGCCACCCGCGAATATATGACAGCGATACAATTTTGGATATGAAGCACACTCCTCGTCATATTATTATTTATGGCGCTGGTGTTATCGGTTGCGAATACGCATCAATTTTTTCTGGTTTGGGTATGCGCGTTGATTTAATTAATAATCGCGACCGTTTGTTATCTTTTTTGGATGATGAAATTTCTGATGCCTTAAGTTATCACTTACGTGATAGTGGCGTAACGGTGCGGCACGGCGAAGAGTTTTCCAGTATTGAAGCCAGCGATTGCAGCGTAACTCTACATTTACAGTCTGCCAAGCATTTAAAAGCCGATGCTATTTTATGGTGTAATGGCCGCAGTGGTAATACGGATAGTTTGAATCTCGCAGCGGTGGGTATAACGGCTGATCATCGCGGCAATTTAACAATCGATGAATGTTACCGCACATCCGTTGAAAATATTTATGCAGTAGGGGATGTGATTGGTTGGCCAAGTTTAGCGAGCGCATCTTACGGGCAGGGCCGTGCAGTATCTGATGGAATTTTAGGTAATACCTGCGTAAAAGTTGCTAATGTTCCTACGGGAATTTATACGCTGCCAGAAATTAGTTCAGTTGGTAAAACGGAAACAGAGTTAACCCAGGCGCGTATACCCTATGAAGTTGGCCGGGCTTTATTTAAAAACACTGCGCGAGGGCAAATTTCTGGCGAAAATGTGGGTATGCTGAAATTACTTTTTCATGTGGACACATTGGAAGTGCTGGGCGTACATTGCTTTGGCGCTGAAGCCGCTGAAATTGTCCATATTGGGCAAGCCATCATGGGCCAGAAAGGCGGGGGAAACAGCATCCAATATTTTTTGGACACTACGTTTAATTACCCCACTATGGCTGAAGCCTATCGAATAGCTGCTTTGGATGGCATAAATAGAATTAAACGGCGCTAACTATTCAGCGCCATCTTTGGGCTAAAGAAAACATAAATTAACATTGACGAAGCAAAACTCGTTGATATAATGCGCCCCACTTTGCCAGTGTGGTGAAATTGGTAGACACACGGGATTCAAAATCCCGCGCCCTTAAAAGCGTGTCGGTTC
>JANPKH010000164.1:0-4363 GCA_031425935.1 Gammaproteobacteria bacterium
CAAAATCAGGATAAAAAAAAGAGCCGCAAAGCAGCTCTTTTTTACAGTGTTTATATGGCCATCAGACTTTACGGCGTGCCATTAATAAACCCAAAAGACCTACGAGTAATAAAGCAACTGAACCTGGTTCTATAACATTTGCACGACCATCAAGTGCATCATTACCACATGACATAGTCCAGTGCGCATCCAATATATAGTTTTGGCCTAAATTAGCTATGTTTGAGAGGTCAAAGCTAAATATATTGTAGAAAGATAAATCAGCACCTGACATGCCGGTTCCTTCTTTGAAGTTACCTGCGTTAGCGGCAACTAACATTGATCCGCCGGACATGCCGTAAGGCGCGCTCTGGCCGTAGTATATGTCGTTGTTCCAGCTGGTAGCTTTATAGAGACCAGCAGCGTCTACGCCAGTGCCAACATTCACACCCTGGGAGCTAATGGTTTGATTTAAGTTATAACCTTTAGTCAAATTACCAAAGTCTATCGCATATTCATAATTGGATTTGCTGCCATCAAAAGACAAGGCTAAGTCACCGGTATAATATTGCTTGCCGCCGAAAGATTGTCCATTTTGGCTGATAATATCAAAGCCTGTTTGTAAGCCAATGAACAATTCATTACCTTGAATTTTATAAAACAGGTATTCGGCATCAAAATTCTGACCACCGTATCCAGGGTTCACCCAACCCCCATTACCTACACCTTCATCATTAGCGAGCACGGTCCAATCGTTAAATATTGTTAGCGGACCTGCACAGCTTGCGCTAGCCATTACTGTCAAGATCAGCGCCGAAACTAATTTGCGTAAAGTTTTCATTTTATTCCCCATATTTAATGTGATTCTAAGATATTGTCCATAATGCATTTTACCTCGACAGAAAGGCAATTTATGTGCCATGTCACTTAATTGATATAAAACAGTAACTTGTAAAATTGCTTCATGATCATCTGTAAAAATAATCGACAATTTAATGAATTTGACGACTTCGGGTTGTCATTTGAAAGAGGAAGCTGGATTGCGGCGCTGAAATTATGAATGTGCTTTTTAGGAGCCGGCGAGCTGCTACGTTTAAGAGTCCGCTATGTTTAAAGGGAATCTTTTGCCCCCACGATAATCTTCAAGGATTTCTAATGTCATCGGGCTACGCAACTCCTTTTTAAGGGCGAGAATTTCTTCATAGGAGAGCCACACAGCAGCAATAATTCCGGTATCTAGCTTGCGCTCAGTATCTTGGCTAATCACCTCAGCAATGAACGTGGTACGCAAATAAGTAACGCCATTGCTTGGCGCCACATAAAGGTTAATGCCGACCACTCCAGTGAGTTCCACGGTCCACCCGGTTTCTTCTAAGGTTTCTCTGATAGCGGCTTGTTGCAGGGTTTCGTTTGGATCTAAATGTCCCGCTGGTTGGTTGTAAACTTTTTTACCGTCAGCTTCTTCGTAAACCATTAAAAATTTCCCATCGCGTTCAATGATGGTTGCGACGGTAACATGAGGTGCCCAAGTCATAATTTAATTCTGCTCTTTGTAAGTGCTGATAAATCCGCAGTGGTGATTTTATATTCGCCTTGTGCAATTCCTTCCAGGTTCCAAGCTCCTATTTGTACTCGCACGAGTCGCAACGTTGGATAGCCTACAGCCGCTGTCATGCGTCTTACCTGACGATTTTTGCCTTCGCTGATAATGATTTCCAACCATTGAGTAGGTATATGTAAGCGCTGTCGTATAGGAGGAACACGCTCCCATAAAGTGGGGGTAGAAATGAGCCGTGCTTTTGCTGGTTGAGTTAAGCCGTCTTTCAGTTCAACACCTTGCTGAAGTTTGATAAGGGCACTGTCATCAGGTGTGCCTTCAACTTGCGCCCAATAAGTTTTGGGTAATTTGTGTGTGGGGTGAGCAATATGATGTTGCAGTCGGCCGTCATCGGTTAGCAATAGCAAACCTTCTGAGTCATTATCCAGCCGACCAGCAGGGTACATCTTTGACAGCTTGATGTAACTTGCTAATGTTGGCCGATTTTGGTCATCGGTAAATTGAGAAAGTACGCCATAAGGCTTATTGAATAAAATAAGTGAAGCCATACATAAAGTCGCTGGAAAAAGAAAATTTTACACCACGGTGCTGTTCTTTACACGAGGGCGTTAATTCCTTGAGCTAAAGTTGGTGGCATCTTTCCGGATATTATGAGTGTACATGTGAATGCCAAAAGTGCGTGGCGCTGGTATACTGCACTCGATTTTTTAGGCTGTATTCGTTTGATTTTCTTTGGCCTCTATTTCTTACTGCGACTGTTGATGCGTGGCATCGACAGCGCTTTCTTTATTACTGCACGATCCTCGGAGTTAACGTAAAAAATGACCGATTCTAAAATCATTTACACCCAAACTGATGAAGCCCCTGCGTTAGCAACCTACTCCTTACTTCCTATTGTCGCCGCATTTACGCGTGCGTCGGGCATTGCAGTTGAAACTCGGGATATTTCTTTGGCGGGCAGAATTATCGCTAGCTTCCCTGACTTCCTGACTACTGAACAGCGCATTGCAGATGATTTAGCCGAGCTGGGTAAGCTTGCGACTTTACCGGAAGCTAACATTATTAAGTTGCCTAATATCAGTGCTTCCATGCCGCAATTACAGGCCGCAATTAAAGAATTGCAAACTCAGGGTTATGCGCTTCCAGATTATCCGGAAGTTCCTAAAACTGATGCTGAAAAGGATGTTAAAGCACGATACGATAAAATCAAAGGTAGTGCGGTAAACCCAGTACTTCGTGAAGGCAATTCAGATCGCCGCGCGCCTTTATCAGTTAAAAATTACGCGCGTAAATATCCACATAAAATGGGCGTTTGGAGTGCTGATTCTACATCACACGTAGCAACCATGGATCACGGTGATTTTTACGGCACCGAAAAATCTGCACTGATTGCGGCAGCCGGAACTGTAAAAATTGAATTGCTAGCAAAAGATGGTAGCAGCAAAGTATTGAAAGAAAAAACCAATGTATTGGCAGGAGAAATTATTGATGCAGCTGTACTGAGTAAAAATGCTCTACGTGCGTTCATCGCCGCGCAAATTGAAGATGCTAAAAATAAAAGTGTGCTTTTTTCTGTACATTTGAAAGCGACGATGATGAAGGTTTCTGACCCAATTATTTTTGGTCATTTTGTGTCGGTCTACTACCAAGAAGTTTTGGAAAAACATGCAGTTGTTTTAAAAGATTTAGGTGTTGATCTTAATAATGGTGTGGGAGATCTATATTCTAAAATTAAAACCTTGTCAGCTGAAAAACAAGCAGAAATAGAAGCAGATATCAAAATGCTTTGTGCCTCCCGCCCACAATTGGCAATGGTTAATTCTGATAAGGGTATTACTAATCTGCATGTTCCTAGCGATGTTATTGTGGATGCCTCTATGCCTGCGATGATTCGTGATTCTGGCAAAATGTGGAACGCTGAAGGCAAGCTTCAAGATACCAAAGCAATCATTCCTGACCGTTGTTATGCGGGTATTTATCAAGTGGTGATAGACGATTGCAAAAAGCGTGGCGCATTTAATCCAACGACTATGGGTAGCGTGCCGAATGTTGGATTGATGGCACAAGCTGCAGAAGAATATGGTTCCCACGATAAAACGTTTAAAATTTCTGCTGATGGTGTGGTGCGCGTGGTAGATGCAGCCGGTAACGTGATATTAGAGCAGGCTGTGAAAGAGGGTGATGTATGGCGCATGTGCCAAGTCAAAGATGCACCCATTCAGGACTGGGTAAAGCTAGCCGTGAATCGCGCACGTGCTTCAAATACGCCGGCGGTGTTTTGGCTAGACCCTAAGCGTGCGCATGATGTGCTAATGATTGCCAAGGTCAATACATACCTAAAAAATCATGATACTAGCGGTTTAGCAATTCATATTATGTCGCCGGATGTCGCCATTCAATTTTCGCTTGATCGCATTCGCGCCGGTAAAGACACTATCTCTGTTACTGGCAATGTATTACGCGATTATCTCACGGACTTGTTTCCTATTATGGAGTTAGGTACTAGCGCGAAAATGCTATCAATAGTGCCTTTAATGAATGGGGGTGGCTTGTTTGAAACAGGGGCAGGTGGTTCTGCACCCAAGCATGTGCAACAATTTTTAGAAGAGGGACACTTGCGTTGGGATTCACTGGGAGAGTTTCTTGCTTTGGCCGAGTCCTTGGATCATTTGGGCACAACCACCAACAATGCCAAAGCGAAAGTATTTGCTAAAACATTGGATCAAGCGAACGGTAAATTCCTGGATAATGATAAGTCGCCAGGCCGTGCTGCAGGTGAGCTGGATAATCGCGGGAGCCACTTTTACCTCGCGCTCTACTGGGCAC
>JANPKH010000165.1:0-2983 GCA_031425935.1 Gammaproteobacteria bacterium
CCTGCCCGCGTGTAACAATAATTTTTACGACGGCAGAGACTAAATCTTCTGGCGCAATTTTTGAAATCAATTGCGCAAGAAAATCATTCACTACATTTTCAGTTACTGGAATAGCTAACTTTTTGCAGCTAGCAATCAGCCGCTCAGCATGTAAATTCCACAACGGGATTTTCGCGTTAATCATACGACAAGTTTCGAAAACCCCATCACCATAGGTAAACCCCCGATCCAACGGCGATATCTGTTGATCAATAATACCGTTAATAGCTATGACCGGGAGCTTATGTTGCATGGGCTCGCTTTCCTTTTAATCGAATGACCATTATGAGGCTGTTTATGCGAAAACGCCGAACAATTGTCCGGCGCTTTTTAACTTTACAACTTAACTGAAAGAGTTAAATTCTTCGAAAAATTAGCGACCCATTAGTTCCACCAAAACCAAAAGAATTGGAAAGCACTGCATCAATTTTACGTTCCTGAGCAGTATGTGGTACTAAGTTGATATCACAGCCTTCATCCGGATTATCTAGATTAATCGTGGGCGGAGCAACCTGATCACGAATTGCCAATACACTAAAGATCGCCTCAACAGCACCTGCAGCTCCTAATAAATGGCCAATCATAGATTTAGTAGAACTCACTGCCACCTGCTCAACCGCCGAACCTAAAACTGACTTAAGTGCCTGACACTCTGCTTTGTCGCCAGCAAGCGTAGAAGTTCCATGAGCATTTATATAATGAATTCCCGATACCGGAATTTGCGCATCTTTGATCGCATTTTGCATAGAGGCAGCAGCACCGGCCCCGTCTTCCGGCGGTGAAGTCATATGGTAAGCATCACCGCTCATACCAAAACCAATAAGTTCTGCGTAAATTTTTGCACCTCGCGCTTTAGCATGCTCATACTCCTCGAGGACAATTACACCAGCACCATCACCCAAAACAAAACCATCGCGGTCTTTGTCCCACGGGCGGCTCGCTGCAGATGGATTGCTATTTCGGGTAGATAACGCGCGTGCTGCAGCGAACCCCCCTAAGCCAAGAGGAGTAGTTGCCATTTCAGCACCCCCTGCAACCATTACATCTGCGTCTCCGTATTGAATCATACGTGCAGCAAAACCAATACTGTGCGTACCCGTAGTACACGCTGTAGTAATAGCAATATTCGGGCCGCGTAGATTATGCATAATCGACAGATTGCCAGAAATCATATTGGTAATAGCGCTGGGCACAAAAAACGGAGAAATTCGACGCGGCCCTTTCTCCTCCAGAGTTTTAGTACCTTCCTCGATAGTACCTATACCACCAATACCCGATCCAATCGAAACTCCGATACGACTTGCATTTGCTTCGGTAACTTCTAACCCCGAATCACTAATGGCTTGAATACCTGCCACCATTCCGTATTGAATAAACGGATCCATTTTGCGCGCTTCTTTACTGGGAAAGTAATCATCCACAACAAGGTTTTTTACTGACGCACTGAATTGGGTTGAAAATGCTGAGGCATCAAAGTGTGCAATAGTAGCAACGCCGTTTTTACCGTTTACGATACCATGCCATGTTTCAGCAACTGTATTGCCTAAGGAACTGATCATGCCAAGACCAGTAACAACAACTCTTCTACGTGACACGTATTGATAACTCCTCAGATGGAAACAAAAGCTACAGATATTTTTATGATTATTGAAACAATAACAGAAAAATCGCAGCGCTAAAAAACTGTATCTTTACTTTAATTGGCAACTTAAAAGACTGTGTAAAACAGCGCTTAAAAAAACAATATTGCTAAAAAAAAAGCCGTATTATTTCGCAATAATACGGCTTTTGAGAAGCTAGGTAATCAACTAAAGTAAAATTATGCTTGATTAGAATTAATATAATCAATAGCTAACTGAACTGTAGTAATTTTTTCAGCTTCTTCATCTGGAATTTCAGTTTCGAATTCTTCTTCAAGAGCCATTACCAACTCTACGGTATCCAAAGAATCAGCGCCTAGATCTTCTACGAAAGAAGCTTCATTTTTCACTTCATCTTCTTTCACGCCCAGTTGTTCAGCTACGATCTTTTTTACGCGTTCTTCAATGCTACTCATGATGTTATGTAACTCCACTATGTTAAAGACAAAACCGTCAGATTTAGTTAAAGCTGAAATTTATCAGCCATTATGTTTCGGTCAAAATCGACGCGCATTTTACATCTATTTGACCAAGTTGTAACGTTCTCGACAAAAAAAATTAACTTTTACTACCAAACTCTTTTAGAAACAAACAGTTAGAAGAAAAATTAAGCCATGTACATACCACCATTTACGTGGATTGTCTCTCCACTAATATAGCCACCCGCATCACTGGCTAGAAAAGCAACAACAGCAGCAATTTCTTCCGGCGCACCTAAACGCCCCAAAGGGATTCGCGATAAAAGTATCTGTTTTTGTTCTTCTGGCAACACTTTGGTCATATCTGTATCAATAAAACCTGGAGCGACAGTATTAACTGTTATGCCGCGCGATCCAACTTCTGCAGCCAGCGAACGTGCAAAACCAGCAACTCCAGCTTTAGTCGCGGCATAGTTAGATTGACCTGGATTACCCATAGCACCAACTACTGAACTAATATTAATAATTCTGCCCCAACGCGCCTTCATCATACCGCGCAACACACCTTTACTCAGGCGAAAAACCGCACTTAAATTAGTGTTAATTACATCGAACCATTCATCATCGCTCATGCGCATTAATAAATTATCTTTCGTAATACCCGCATTGTTTACTAAAATGGCTGGGGCACCAAACTCTTCAGTAATACTTTTTAATAGAGCTGCAACCGAATCTGCATCTGTTACATCTAATATTTTACCTACACCACGAATATCCTGTTCAACAAAGCGTGCAGAAATTTTTTCTGCACCGGACTCACTCGTTGCTGTACCTATAACAATTGCACCAGCTTTGCCTAATTGTTCCGCAATTGCAGCACCTATG
>JANPKH010000166.1:0-1657 GCA_031425935.1 Gammaproteobacteria bacterium
CATTGTCTGGATGCGTCCCGCGGGCTGATTTGCGATCTCGGACCAACGAGGGCGCTCTCTATAATTCGACCTCTCATCCGGGGCATTCGCCCTCCTCCAACCCCTTTCGAGCGCTCATGGCCAGAATTTTCTGCATCGCGAACCAGAAAGGCGGCGTCGGCAAGACGACCACGACGGTCAATCTGGCCGCGGGCTTGGCGCAGATCGGCAAACGCGTGCTGGTCGTCGACCTTGATCCGCAAGGCAATGCGACGATGGGTTCGGGCGTCGACAAGCGCGCGCTGGACCTGACCGTCTACGACGTGCTGCTCGAGAATGCCTCGATCGCCGAAGCGCGCCAAGTCAACACGAAGGCAGGCTACGACGTGCTGGGCGCAAACCGCGAGCTGGCCGGCGCTGAGGTCGAACTGGTGGATCTTGAACGGCGCAACGCCCGGCTCAAGGGCGCGCTGGCGGCGGTTCGCGACGAATACGACTTCGTGTTGATCGATTGCCCGCCCTCCCTCAGCCTGTTGACGCTGAACGGCCTGTGCAGCGCGCACGGCGTCGTCGTTCCGATGCAATGCGAGTACTTCGCGCTCGAGGGCCTGAGCGATCTGGTCAATACGATCAAGCAGGTGCACGCCAACCTGAACCCTGAGCTGGAGATCATCGGCCTGCTCCGCGTGATGTTCGACCCGCGCATCACCCTGCAGCAGCAGGTCAGCGAGCAGCTCAAGACGCACTTTGGCGACAAGGTGTTCAACACCGTGATCCCACGAAATGTGCGGCTGGCCGAGGCGCCGAGCTACGGCCTGCCCGGCGTGGTGTTCGATCCGGCGTCGAAGGGCGCGATCGCATTCGTCGAGTTCGCAAAGGAAATGTCGCAGCGGCTGGGCGCGCCGGTCCGAGTGGCTGCTTGACCCTGCCTGACTTGGGTCCGAGCCCGGGCCTGGACCCGGCCTTCGATCCGGTCCTGCTCTCGCGCATCAAGGACGCCGGCCTGAACGCCAGCGCACCACCGCAACAACGCTGGCTCGATGTCTGGCTGGTGCGCTTCTCGCCCGGCAAAGCCAAACGGGCGCGCTGCGTCAACGCCGTCGCCGCAGGCCGGACGCCGCTAGGCGCGCGGCTCGCCGCCTGCGAAGCGGTGTTCGCCCAGGCCGGCATGCCGCTGATCGTGCGCATCACCCCGTTCACCTTGCCGGCCGAACTGGATGCGCGGCTCGCCAGCGTCGGCCTGCGCCGCTTCGACGATACCCGCGTGATGGTGCTGGCCAATCTGCGCGAGTCGCCCGAGCTGCCCGACCCATCCGCCGCGCCGGCCGCCGCACCCGGAATCACCATCTCATCAATCGGTTTGGAAGCGTTCGCGCGCCGCGTCGGCACGCTCCGCGGTTCACCGTTGGCGCAGCAACAGGCCCATGCCGAGCGGTTGCTGAACTCGCCGGTGCCATTCTCCGCGTACGAGCTGCATGCGGATGGCTCACCCGTCGCCTGCGGACAGTTCGCGCGCGAGGGCGAGTTGGTCGGCCTGTACGACGTGTTCACCGCGCCGGCCGCGCGTGGCAAAGGTTTGGCGGGACTGCTGTGCCGGCATCTGCTGGCCGCGGCACAAGCGCAGGGTGCGCGACACGCCTACCTGCAGGTGGAGGACGACCACGCTGCCCGCGCCGTG
>JANPKH010000167.1:0-1706 GCA_031425935.1 Gammaproteobacteria bacterium
GCGACGCTCCAGGCCGGTTCGCCTCGGGTCACCCATCTTTATCCCAGTGGCGGTCAGCGCGGGTCGGAGATCGAGGTGGTTTGCTCGGGCTCCAATTTGGAGGATGCCAAGGGCTTGGTTTTTGACGAACCGGGGTTCGAGACGACCACGGTTTCCGCCGAAAAAGGCAAGTTCAAGGTGAAGATCAAAGTGCCCGCGCAGGCCCGGTTAGGTGAGCACTTGGTCCGGATCAACACCGCTACGGGTTTGTCGGATCTGCGTTTGTTTTACGTGTCGCCGTTTCCGCTGATCGAAGAACAAGAGGTTAAAGATCAGCCTGACCAACGCCAGCCAGTGGCCTTAGGAAGCACCGTTTATGGACGGAGCCAGGGCGAAGATCAGGATCATTTCGAAGTGGAGGTCAAAAAAGGCGAGCGCCTCACCGCCGAGGTCATCGGCGCCCGGTTGCAGACCCAAAGCATTTACGATCCCTTCCTTACCATCACCAAGGCGGACGGTACGACCCTGGCCGAGGTCGATGACGTGGCGTTTACCCGACAAGATCCCGTGGTCAGCATCATTGCTCCCGAGGACGGCAAGTATCGCGTCACGCTCAAAGACGCCACCAATTCGGGCCCGGGCGAATGCCATTACCTCTTGCATTTGGGGTCATTTCCGCGGCCGTTGGCGGTGTATCCGCCCGGCGGACCGGCGGGGGAGGAGTTGAAGGTCAAACTGATCGGCGACGCCCGGGGGCCAATGGAACAAACCGTCAAGTTGCCGGCGCAGCCCGATGATCGCTTCGAGATTTTCGCCGCGGACAGCCAAGCCGCGCCGCAGCCCAACTACATCCGGGTCTCGAATGCACCCAACGCCTTGGAAGCCGAGCCGAACAATGACTGGCAGACGGCCAGTCCGGCGACGAATGGGCTGCCTTTGGCGCTCAACGGTATTTTGCAGGAAAAAGGGGACGTCGATTTCTTCAAGATCACCGCGAAGAAAGGCCTTGAGTACGACGTGACCTGTTACGCCCGCCGGTTGCGTTCGCCGGTCGATAGCGTGTTGTCCATTTACGACGCCAAAGGCAATCGGCTGGCCAATAACGACGATTCTGGGTCGCCGGACAGCTATTTGCGCTGGAAAGCGCCCGCCGACGGCGAGTTTTTCGTGAGTTTGAACGATCAGCTCCAGCGCGGCGGCCCGCATTTTACCTACCGGATCGAAATTAAGCCGGTCGAACCCCGTTTAACGACGTGGTTGCCGGAAATGGTCATCAATTCGTCGCAGGAACGCCGCGCCATCGTGGTGCCCAAGGGAAACCGTTACGCTTCGTTGGTCCGGATCAAGCGCTGGGATATCGGCGGGGAAGTGAAGATGGAAGCGGCCGATTTGCCCGTTGGAGTGACGATTAGTGCGCCGCATTTTGACAAGAGCGTCGATACGGTGCCGATGGTTTTTGAAGCGGCGCCCAGCGCGCAGCCGGCCGCCAAGACGTTTGTGCTCAAGCCAACCCTGACCGAGCCGCCCAAGGAAGGGCCGCCCGTCGCCGCCGCGGTCGAGCACGACGTGGACGTGGCCGAAAACGGCAACCAAAAGGCGTTTTACGCAGTGCGCGAAGACCGCCTGCCGGTGGCTGTGATCGACGAAGTGCCGGTGACTATTCGGCTGGTTCCGCCCAAAGCGCCGGTGCTGCAGAACGGCTCGCTCAATCTCAAGGTCGTGGCCGA
>JANPKH010000168.1:0-1725 GCA_031425935.1 Gammaproteobacteria bacterium
TTGCGCAGTAAGGGCAAAAGGCAGAGTACCGGCGCTTGCCAGCCAAAATATTCGTAAAGCTTGAGATGTTTAGGTGCGGAGTTAAACCACTCTTCACCACGAATCACGTGAGTAATTTCCATCAAGTGATCGTCCACCACGTTAGCGAGATGGTAAGTAGGCATGCCGTCGCCTTTTAACAACACTTGCATGTCCACTTGCGACCATTCGATTTCTATTTTCCCGCGTAGCATATCGTCAATAACGCAACTGCCTTCTGCCGGAATTTTCATCCGAATTACGTAGGGCTCACCCGCTGCCAAACGGCGCTGTACTTCGTCATTCGACAGCAACAAACCGCGGCCATCGTACTGTGGCGTTTTACCTTGCGCTTGCTGCTCACGGCGCATTTCATCCAATTCTTCTGCTGTGGCGAAGCAATAAAAGGCATGTCCTTTGGCAATTAAATCTTCCGCATACTGGCGGTACATACCCATGCGCTCACTTTGGCGATAAGGGCCGTGCGGCCCACCAACATCAGGGCCTTCGTCCCAATCCAAACCTAACCAGCGCAGACTATCCAAAATCGCTTGCTCGGATTCCGGCGTACTGCGAGTTTGGTCCGTATCTTCAATACGTAATATAAATTGGCCACCGTACTGACGAGCGAAACACAAATTAAATAATGCTATGTAAGCAGTGCCTACGTGCGGGTCGCCAGTAGGAGATGGAGCAATGCGAGTACGAACGGTCATAATGTGGCCTTTCTAATAGATTCGGTAAAAGGCGGGCATTATACGCGGTAAAGGATTTAGATGGGGAGCCAGAATTGTGCAATGAAAAAACTACGCTATTCGTGCATATTCAATCAATGCCTGAGTCTGGACGGCGGCATCTTTAATTTGATTTTCACCAATAATTTTTCGCCACAAAAAACCCAAGACACCCCAAATTTGCACATCCATGAAAATATGAGTTGTATCACCAATACGCTTGTATTTATGGGTAGTCCGCATTTTAGCGAACGGTAAATGTGCAACATCAATCACTTCAAATAGCCACATTTTTTCAATAGTCATTTTAACCGCAGGTCCACATTTCGGTTTCAACATAAATATGCTGCCAACTTTCGGCTCCCCTAATAACCTGGTGTATTCAATGCCATGATCCCATTTATTCCATGCATTAAAATCAGTAATTGCGCGATAAAGATTTTCTGCTGGAACATCCGTTGTCGTTTGAAAACTAGCTTGCCACATAATAACCTCCGTAATTGAACTGATAGATATCCTATTACGCGACACTGTCAAACCATGTCAGTACGTTTACTTTAAGATTGTCCGCTTTAAGTACTTGGGCTCCTTGTACCGATCGATATAACCAGATAACCGCGCCGCTAGGGCTAGTTGCATCCAGCCTGCTATTGTCTGCAAACCTGACTTTTTACGGATATTGACGATTTAATGGAAAGAAGCCATCAAATGCAGATTTAAAACCACACATTCAAGCGAGTTTGTTAAGATGTGCATCCTCTAAAGATGACGCGAGAGTAACTCCATGCTAATTGAAGCCCCCATCTCCCTTGGCGAACTTATTGATAAAATTACCATTCTTGAAATAAAAACAATCAATATCAGCGATGCAGTAAAGCTCAAGAATGTCACCCATGAATTGAACGTCCTCGCTGAAAAAATTAATAATTTGTTGGATGCATCAGGCATTGAAAAACTTGCACCACTAAAACAA
>JANPKH010000169.1:0-13988 GCA_031425935.1 Gammaproteobacteria bacterium
TTTGATAAGGCGGCATGGACTCTAATAAATCAAGCTTGCCGTAAAGCACACCTAAACCCGTTGGCCCAAATAATTTGTGTGCAGAAAATACATAAAAATCGCAATTAAGTTTTTGTACATCCACCGCCCAATGACTTAAGGCTTGAGCACCATCAATTAATATTCGCGCACCTACGGCATGGGCGAGCGTAATAATTTTTTCAATAGGATTTATCGTTCCCATTGCATTTGAAACATGGCCAACTGCAACCATTTTTACGGATGAATCAAGCATCGCATCAAATGCCAGCATATTGATCGTGCCAGTCGCATCCACGGGAATAACTTCAACTACTGCGCCAGTAACTTGGGCAATTAATTGCCAAGGCACAATATTGGAGTGATGCTCCATCGCGGACACTAATATGCGATCACCAGGTTTTAAATTTGCGCGTCCCCACGAAGCAGCAACCAAATTAATACTTTCTGTAGTACCGCGCGTCCAAATAATTTGTTTTGCATCGGGCGCGTTTAAAAACTTGGCAACTTTAGCGCGCGCCGCTTCAAATTTTACTGTGGCCCGATCTGCCAAGGCATGCGCACCGCGATGTACATTACTGTTATCAACGCGATAATAATTGCTGATTGCATCAATAACTAAATTTGGTTTTTGCGTAGTGGCTGCATTATCGAGATACACCAAAGGCTGCCCATTTACTTCTTGATGTAGAATAGGAAAATCTGCGCGAATCTTTTCAACATTAAAGGTCTCAACATTCAGCGTTGGTGGGATCATTAATGTGCCATCTCCAAAAAAACTTCATCACGACTCAGCAGTTCTTTATCTCGGCCAAACAACGAGGCCAAACGCGGTAATAAATAATCGCGTACTGCCGGCTCTGCAACCTGTTGCAACAATTCATTAATAAAACCAAAACTCAACATCACTTCTGCTTCGCAGCGGGATATGCCGCGGCTTTGTAGATAATAGAGCGCCGTACTATTAAATTGGCTAATAGTGGCTCCATGAGCACATTTCACATCGTCAGCATAAATTTCTAACTCTGGCTTGGTGTTAACTTCTGCTTTATTTGAGGTAAGCAAATTTTTATTACTCAACTGTGCCAATGTTTTTTGCGCGAGCGGATGAATATAAATGCGGCCATTAAAAATGGCTCGGGCTGAATCAGAAATAATTCCACGAAACACTTCATTGGTAGTGCAGTGTGGAACCCAATGCTGCACGTTGGTATGATAATCCACCATTTGATTGTTGCGCGGTAAATAGACGCCTTGTAAATCTAACTCTGCGCCTGGGCCACGGTGATTGATTTGATAATCGATGCGCTTCAAGAGGCTACCGTGGGCTAATGTAAAACCACGCATGCGTGCATTGCGCAATAAATTCACATGCACAGCACCAACATGTTGAATATTTTCTTCTTCAAGATGTAAACGATAATGCTGCAGATTTGCGTTATCACCCACGACAATTTCAGTAAGCGAATTAACAAAGCTATTTTGTTGCACGGCAGTTGATACGTAATGCTCAATCACTTCTGCTTGAGAATTTTCTTCTAACACAACCAATATACGTTGATTAACAGAAATAGCTTGTTCATTTATAGTAGCAACTTGCACAACATAAACAGGTTTATTGAGTGTTGTGCCCCGCGGCACATGCACCAGTACGCCTTCATTAACCCACGCATTGTTTAAGGTTGCAAACACGTGCTGTTCGCCACAAATCACGGTGCCTAAATATTGTTGGATAATTCCTTGCTGCGTTGGGTTAGCCTGAGAAAATAAAACCACTTCATCAGATAGCCCTGTAGAACTCGCCGCATCAAAAACACCGTTTACAAACACTAAGCGAATTGCATCCAACCCAATCATTTCGACATCTTGCTGCCAGGTATTTTTAACGCTTTCATTTAATAAAATAAAATTACTTTTTTGCAAAGAGGCAAGCGATGTGTATTTCCAATGCTCTGTCTTGCGTGTTGGCCAAATAATTTTTTGCCAATCAAGAGCTGCTTGCGCGCGCAGCCCTTGAAGCCACACTGGACTTTGTTGTTGTGCCGCTAATTGCAGCGCCTGTTGATGAAAATCACTCATAAATTATACGGCCTCGTCTTCAAGCCACACATAACCTTTCTCTTCAAGCTCGAGCGCCAATTCTTTACCACCGGTTTTTACGATACGGCCATTTGCCAGAACATGAACGAAATCTGGCACTATATAATCGAGTAGACGTTGATAATGCGTCACTATAATAAAACTGCGCTCAGTTGAACGCATTTCGTTAACGCCCTTTGCGACAATTTGTAACGCATCAATATCCAAACCAGAATCAGTTTCGTCAAGAATGCAAAGCCTTGGTTCTAATAACATCATTTGCATAATTTCGTTGCGTTTCTTTTCGCCGCCAGAGAAACCTTCATTAACGCCACGCTTTAAAAACGCTTGCTCAAGGTCAACACGTTTACTGGTTTCGCGCGCAAGTTTCATAAATTCAACGGCAGATAATTCTGGCTGGCCGTGATATTTGCGTTTTGCATCTACAGAAGCTTTTAAAAATTCCATATTGGTAACACCGGGAATTTCTACCGGGTATTGAAAAGCTAAAAACAAACCTTCTTTCGCGCGCTCTTCGGTGCTAAGTTCAAATAGATTTTTGCCGTTAAAATTAACACTACCACTAGTAGCTTCGTAACCTTCGCGGCCGGACAACACATTACCAAGGGTACTTTTTCCCGCACCGTTAGGCCCCATAATCGCGTGAACTTCACCCGCATTAATCGTGAGATCTAAACCTTTAAGAATCTCTTTTTCTTCTACTTTGGCGAACAAGTTTGTAATGCGTAACATATAATTTTTAATCCGATAATGTTTTTCTAACACAGCAATTTAATTTTTTATCCCACTGAACCTTCAAGGCTCACTTCTAACAATTTTCCAGCTTCGACGGCGAATTCCATTGGCAATTCTTTAAATACATCGCGGCAAAAACCAGTCACAATCATAGACACTGCTTTTTCTGCATCAAGTCCACGCTGTTTGCACAGAAACAATTGGTCATCGCTTACTTTAGATGTAGTGGCTTCATGCTCTATTACGGCAGTTGGATTTTTACTTTCAATATAAGGGAATGTATGTGCGCCGCACTTGTCGCCAATTAACAGAGAATCACACTGAGTGTAATTACGTGCTCCATCTGCACCTGGATTCATGCGTACCAAGCCGCGATACGCGTTTGAACTTTTACCTGCGGAAATGCCTTTGGAAATAATGGTTGAACGCGTATTTTTTCCAATGTGAATCATCTTAGTGCCAGTGTCGGCTTGCTGATAATTATTGGTGAGCGCGACCGAATAAAATTCACCTACGCTATTGTCACCACGTAAAATGCAACTTGGATATTTCCATGTTACGGCTGAACCCGTTTCAACTTGCGTCCAGGAAATTTTAGCACTGGTATGACACACACCACGCTTGGTAACAAAATTGTAAATACCACCCTTACCTTCTGCGTTGCCCGGATACCAATTCTGCACAGTGGAATATTTAATGACTGCATTATCGCATGCAACTAATTCTACAACAGCAGCATGTAATTGATTTTCATCGCGCATGGGCGCAGTACAGCCCTCAAGGTAACTTACATGCGAGCCTTCATCAGCGATAATTAGTGTCCGCTCAAATTGCCCAGTATTTTGCTCATTGATACGAAAATAGGTTGAAAGCTCCATGGGGCAACGCACACCTTTGGGGATGTACACAAATGAGCCATCGGAAAATACGGCAGAATTTAATGCTGCGTAATAATTATCTTTTTGCGGTACAACTGAACCAAGATATTTTTTCACTAACTCAGGATATTTTTGCACCGCTTCGCTAATCGAACAAAAAATCACGCCAACTTCAAATAACTTTTCGCGAAAGGTTGTAAGCACTGAAACCGAGTCAAATACGACGTCCATGGCAACACCGGCGAGCGCCGCCTGTTCATGCAAAGGAATACCAAGCTTTTCATAAGTGCGCAACAATTCAGGGTCTACTTCAGCTAAACTTTTTGGCTTATCGTCCATAGATTTTGGTGCAGAATAAAAAGAGACTGCTTGAAAATCGATATCATCGTATTTCACATGCGCCCATTCTGGCTCAGTCATTTCCAACCAAGAATCGTAGGCTTTCAAGCGCCAAGCTAATAGCCACTCTGGCTCATTCTTTTTTGCCGAAATAAAACGAATAACATCTTCATTTAAACCAGGCGGCAAAGTTTCAGAAATAATATCGGTATGAAAACCGGCTGCGTATTCTTGATTAATAAGTTGTTCAACATGTTCAGACATAATATTAAGCCTTACACAGCTTGGTAACAGTTTCTCGGATGTGCTCAATCGCAAACTCAATTTCAGCGGGCGTGGTGTAACATCCAACACTAAAACGCAACGACGCTTGTGCTTGCGCGTCAGTCAGGCCGATAGCCTTGAGAACATAACTTGGAGACATGCTTGCCGAGTTGCAGGCTGATCCACTAGAAACGGCAAGATCGCGCAACGCTAATAATAAAGTTTCACCATCGCACTTATCTTCCGCGTTGTTTGCAAAAGCAACATTCAAAATTCCACAGACGGTTTGCGTTGCTGACCCATTGCGTTTTACATTGGGTAAACTAGCAATTCCTTGCCACAATTTATCCCGCAGCCGTGAAATACGTTCGCATTCATCAACTAAATTTCTTGCTCCTAGCTCTGCGGCCTCTCCCATGCCTACGCATTGATGCGTAGCGAGTGTTCCTGAACGCATATTACGTTCGTGTCCACCACCATGAATTTGTGTTGCAATTTTTACATCGCTCGCACGACGCACATAAAGTGCACCTATACCTTTGGGACCGTAAAATTTATGTGCTGAAAAAGACAGGAAATCTACACCTAAATCGTTAACATCAATTTCAATTTTGCCAACACTCTGCGCCGCATCACAGTGAAATAAAATGTTGCGTTTTTTACACACTTCACTCAAAGCTTTAATGTCATTGATGCAACCCAACTCATTATTAACTTGCATGATACTAACTAAAAATGTGTCGTCACGCAGTGCAGCTTGTAGAGCGTCAGTAGTGATAATACCTTCAGATGTTGGCATTAAGCGCGTTACTGCAAAGCCACTATTTTCCAACCAGGCAACAGGGTCAAGCACTGATTTATGCTCAATCGCAGACACAATAATATGGCCAGCAGCCTCACCGTTTATAAGCGGATTCTGAGCGCGATACATTTCTGCCGCACCCTTTAACGCTAAATTGTTAGCCTCAGTAGCGCCGCTAGTCCAAACAATTTCGCGTGGGTCTGCAACAATTAATTTTGCGACTTGCTCTCTAGCGTTTTCGATTGCTTCTTCGGCTTGCCAACCATAACTGTGGGAGCGGGATGCGGGATTGGCGAAATTACCTTCTATCGTCAAGCACCAAGCCATTCTAGTCGCCACTTCGGGAGCAACTGGTGTTGTAGAGGCATAATCAAAATAAACTGGTTTACGCAAAATTGAACCTAATATGTGTTAGATAAATTGTAGGGCTTACAAAATTTCATTGAGTTTAATGCACTGCTCAGTTTTGTACCCCGTTTCTTTTCGGCTATCCTGACGTGCTCCTATCACTTGAATGTCACGTCGCGCCACCAAGTCTGCTAGTGTGATGTCACTTAAAAACTGGTGAATTTGTGTACTTAAATCCTGCCACAAATAATGAGTTAAACAAGTTTCACCGTCCTGACAATTACCCTTGCCTTCACAGCGCGTAGCATCAAGCGATTCACTTACTGCATCGACCACTTGAGCTACAGAAATTTCAGCAGGACTATTCATTAAACAGTAACCACCACCCGGGCCACGCACGCTTTTTACCAGCTCAGATTGTCGTAAGCGCGCAAATAACTGTTCCAGATACGACAACGATATGCCTTGGCGCAGTGATATATCCGCCAAACTCACTGGCCCTTTTTCGCTGTGCAATGCTAAATCCAGCATTGCCGTAACCGCATAACGTCCTTTGGTCGTAAGTTTCATAAGGCTTTTCGCATATGGAGGAGATGTACGATATGAAGCAGTGAATTTAATATCCTACCATTTTACTCAACTATTGAATCTTTTCCAATCAGCAATTTAACATTACTCCTCTGTGTTGAACTTAGCGGCCTCGCGCAACGTATCCACATCACCTTTTAAACCCAGCTTGGCAACAACTTTACCGGTGTAAAACACATAGTTTTGCATGGCAGTTAGTACGCCACGCAAAATATTTAACTCCATTTGATCCATACGCACACGGTTATATAAGCGGCGTAAACGAGTCATGGTTTGCTTGGGATTTTCTGGGTCTAAAAAACCGACGTTTACTAACGTCTGCTCTAATTGCTGATAATAGCTGTCAAGTGCTTGAGCATTCGCTGGTGGCATATCCCACTGATGTTTGGGTAAGGCTTTACCTTCACTCGCCATTAAATAAGCCATGCGAATTTCATAGGTGATGACCTGGACGGCCGTTGCCAAATTAAGCGAGCTGTACTCTTCGTTAGCGGGAATATGCACGTGATAATTGCACTTATGCAGCTCTTCATTTGTCAAACCGCGATCTTCACGACCAAACACCACAGCAACTTCATGTTGATTCGCTTCTCCCCACACACTTTCACCGCATTCACGCGGATCCAGCAGCGGCCAAGGGATACGACGCTCACGAGCGCTGGTACCGACCACCAAACTACAGCCCTGAATAGCTTCATCAAGGCTATCCACTACTACCGCGTTATCCAAAACATCAGTTGCCCCGGCAGAACGCCACGTAGCTTTATCAGATGGAAACTCTTTTGGCGCAACCAAATACAAACGCGACAAACCCATATTTTTCATCGCCCGCGCAGCACCACCTATATTGCCAGGGTGTGTGGTATTCACCAGTACGATGCGAATATTGAGAAAAGGAATTGTGCTCATAAGAAGAGTTCCGGTACGGGGAAGCGGCATGCTTAATATTGAAAAAGCGCGCAGTGTAGCAAATTAGAGCCAAGGGTCGTAGTGCAAACAGCTCTTTAACTGAGACGGATCAAGAGGTGAGTTTAGCGCGGCAAAGTAGTTGACGATTGCTTTCGTTCCTTAGTTCTCTGAAGAATGGCCTTTTTTTCCGAATTGCTTGCCCCACTCCACTGTGCAATTTCTTCCAAGCTGCGATAACACCCCATACAGATATTATTAGTATTCAGGCAACAATTCCTAATGCAGGGAGATTCTATGGAATTGTTGGGCATAAACTACTCGATATATAAGCATTCAAAACGTTTAAAAATAAATAAGGGGAAATTTCAAACCATAGCGGCTGGACTGAAGGAATATAGTATCTATGAATCACTCCGCGGTAGGTGTAAATGTTATTGTAAAAATAAATCATGAAAAAAAGACTGTAAAAAAAGTGAGTCACTTTACAGCAACTCACCTTTTTATTGTTTGAAAATACGCCAATACTTATTCTAAATTTAACTCAATTTTCTTAAATGTAACATCTACTTCTTTAAATGTTTCTGGTGTTGAAGAACTCCAGGTAGTTATGTCATTGCGCAGCGTATTACCTCGTTTAGTTTCTGCAACAACAATTGCACCTTTAATAACAACGGAAGCTAAGTCTACTTGAGTTTTATCCGTGCGATTATAGTTATTTTCTAGGTAGTAATAAATTGCCGACGCAGGAATGGTGACGCGTAGCCATTTATTACTCATAGTTGTTTGATCGATTTCAAAAATAACTTTTGCACGGTAATCGTCTAAAGATTCATTTTTTTGATAAAAAGTAATGTCTAAATTAACCTTGCCGTTCTCTAAAGCATCAATTTTTTCTGCAGTTACATAGGTAGGGGCATAAGTGGTTTTAAGTGAAGCGATAGTTGGAATAGTCGTGTTAGCACTGTTGATTTTTAAATCTACAGTTAAAGATTTAATATCACCGAACGTAATACCTTCGGTGAGAATAGTTTCGCTCTTAAAACCGGTGGCATGTTGGTTGGTCCAGTCAGCAATTTTCTTAACAAGGATCGTACTGAATGTTTCGGCACTATTACAGCTAGTGTTTACAGTAGTTGTCGATGGAAAATTGTAAGCGGCGGGCGTGTTAGCAACATTGTCCCAAGTAGCGGTCGCGTCGATCCAATTCCATTCCGAAATATTAGACAGAGTTTGGTTTTGCGTTGTTACATCGTAATCAGCAAACAAACTGAAGCTATTTGCCGGCGAGCTAATGCCGGAACCGCAATTATTGATCTCGGCAATCTCAATATTATTACTTCCCGTACTTATACCTTTTGTTGGTATGGTGTTACTAACTGTTCCCAACAGGGTTGTGTTTTCCGCTGAGGGATCAATACTACTGACAGAGCTGGAACTAGCCGGTGCGACTGAGCTAGCGGCAACAGAACTCATTGCTGCAACACTGCTATTTGCCGGTGTTGATGATGTTTTTGAGCCACCCGAACCACCACCGCAGGCAGTCAAGCCGGCAATGATGAAAGTGAATGCGCTAATGTTAATAAGATTTTTTTGCATGGTCGGTTCTCTTTAGTATGTAATGTTTAATATGGAATATTTTTTATAGTTAAAATGATTTTTGGTTCAGCAGACATAATTAATATTTGCCACTGATATAAAAATAAGCAATTTAGTTTCAAGGAGGTTTTTTCAAATAAATAAAATGAAAAAGGGCTTTTCAGCCCCAAAGCTAGAACTAAATACTGATGATTGTTTACGCTCAACGAATCAAATAAAACGTTTCATAGGTTTTTATTTAAATTATTTATTCAAAATTTTCAGACGTTATTTGCCCAAAAAGTGTCACAACAACATCTCTAACATCTATACCCTCTGGAATATATGCAATAACGTCATTGCAAATATCATTAATTGAACGCTTGCCATCCACATGCGAAAGTATTAAGTCAATCAACGGATGCTCATCTTTACTGGAATATTCCGCACTTGGAATAGGAAGATGATGCATGACTAACCAAGCTTCAGTTATGCCAGCAATAGCAGGTGTGCTAGTGAGAGGATTTTTACACGCGCTAAACGTCCATAGCTGTTCTTCTCGATGTCTCACTTCCAGAGGGGAAAGTAAGTAACCTGATTTTTCAATTTTTTCAGCAGTTAATGTGAAACCTGATAACGCAATAAATTCTTTAATTTCAGCGGCACTGTATTTTATTTGCAAGGGCAAGTGACGAGTAAAAAGTAGCGGACCTGAATTAAGCCAATGCCCACCGCTTTCAAGTGTTTGGCTTATTATTCCTATTAAATCTCTTACGTCTCCGCCGTTCACATCAATAAACCAGGGCGTTACTATGAGATCGAAACTTTCAAATTTCAGTGGTAATTGCCACACATCTGTACACAAACCGAACCATCGCGCACGTAAATTTTCTGGATCCGCTGGCGGTTCTACAGTGCGTAATTGACTAGTAGGTAAATTGATTTGGGGGAAAAGTTTAAACTCCCCAAAGCTTAGCGTTTTTTGTTGGCGAATTAATTGATCCGCAACAATCAATAATAGGGGGTTACTATCAAGTGCAATCGTATATTCTGGATTTAATCTAGAATGTAAATCCCAACTCAATCGTCCGGCGCCGGCACCTATAACCAATACTCGCTTAGGTTTTGAGGGCAAGGTATCAATGAGTGACATTAAGCGATTAATTGCGGCACTATTCTCCGCGCTCGGGCTATCTACTGTATCCCAAGCCCAGTCACGTAAAATCAAATCAAAATATTCGCTTAAATCACCGGGATTCCCCCCGCTTAGTTCTTCACTGATATTCGCTTCTATACCCGACTCCTGGAGCAGGGATAAAATACTTTTCAGGTTAATTTCAGTCGCATTAAAAGTTTCTGTGAGGCGCTGCCGAGTTGTTTCGCTCAAATCATAACGAGAGAGTGATTCCTGAATTGCTGCTAATCCCTTTTCTCCAGCGCTTTTCATAATTCCTGCTTGGTGTTCCCAAACGGCTTTGTGATGTATTCCCCCGGGAAATAAGCAAAGCACGTCACCGAGTGAGAAATGATTTGTTCCACATTGGTTGCAATGGTGATTGTCCAAATCAAAGCCCTGAGTCTCATCACTACCACAATGAGGGCATTTAAATACATTTTTAGGGTAAGGTATTTTGCTATTCATTTTCTATCGCTAGATTTATTTGATGGTTTGATTCGTTTAATCAGTAGGACTCATGTAAAGCAAAACGCCTCCTGAAAGCTTGTGGCTACAGGAGGCGTGTTGACTAACAAAAACAGTGAAACTCAAAAATCATATAAGGCCGAGAGTACTGCTACCCATATTGATACCAGTAAGGCCTAAGCCTTTAGGAATAGCACCGTTTAAGTCAAGTACATCTCCGCTTGAGTTAGCAGAGAAGCCTCGTACAAAACCAGGCATTTGCGTAGCCACAATAAATGGACCATTACCTGAAGAGTGATCCATGCCATTACCCATGCAAGAAACTTGTACCACTACGGTGCTATTAATCAGGGCCTGTCCATCCGGACCACTAGTATTACGTAGCTTGTTAATAAGATAGGCAGGCACATCACTTATGTAGCGCTGCATCTCAATAAATGGACCGCTAGTAGGAACTGAGTGCGCTGCCGAGTGCGCATCTTGAGTAAACGTGGTGTTGTGAGCAACCCAGTCACCCTGATGATTACCCAACTGAAGTACTGCCACTTTAGTAATACCACAAGCTAAAGCTGCAACAATAATATCGGCCTGCGATCTGCCAGTTGCCTGATGGTTAGCGGCGCTCACAGGTATGCTACTGTTACAGGCTGTCGACGGCGTACTGCTAGTTGCTGCGGCAAGATTAGCTTTGATTTTAGTAAGTGATTCAGTGTGTTCCTGATAACGAACCACTTCCGTAGTGCTTAACTTACTTTTGATCGAATCCAGTGCGCGAAGTTGAGCATTATAAGATAGAGCATAGGTATTATCTGTAGTACCGCCACCGCCACCGCCGCCACCGCCAAAAATATCGGCCAAAGCCTGAGTTGGACTGTCCTGGCATGGGCCACTATTACTGCATAATTGACCAGCGGTATTAGCTTTTGCACCAAGATAAATTTGCTTTCTTACAGTCGTAGTGCCTAGCACATCAGCAATACGTTTATCCATGGTAGATCCCGAATAATTGGGAACACCTAACGAGTTCATAGCTGTTGCATGGCCCCCAGTAATAACATTCACCTGACGAAAATGGCAGATGTCTGAAACGTTATACCCTTGAGGACCGTAAGGTACAGTGACCTGATTCATTTGCGTGGCGCTGCTCGGCAACCAAGTGCCTGAAGCAGATCCACTGTTGATGTAGACATATACAACCCGCTTATTAATAGCCGTTTGCGCCAATGCGTGACGGTTGGCTAGAATTCCGCCCAACAGCGCCGAGCTTTTGATCAATCCGGCAGCAATACCGGATTTTGCGACTAGGCCCATAAAATTACGGCGATCTTTTTGAACGAAGGCTTCGCGCTCTTGTTTCGGGCCGTTATCATCGGCTTTCATTTCTGCTTTATACACTTCTGGTGCGGCTTCGCGAAGACGCAAGTCTTCGGTCATCTCTATGGCGTCAGCCTCGGGCAAGTGGCGGAATCTGTTATCAATCTTTTTCATAGCCAAACCTCTTGGATTTAGAATTTTATTTAGTGTTTGCTGAAGAAAGGGTGGGGATAACCCCACCCTCCAGCATTAGCGACGGAACCGGGTAACGTTAGACATACCAATTTCTTTCAACATCGCTCGAGGATTGCGATTGCTCGCAGTTAACTTCGTTTTAAGCTGGTCGTTCACACACGCAAAATGGGATTGCTGTAAGGTGTTGAGCGGCTTTTCCGAAGTGTCATCCTGGAATACCCGACTTAAAGAATAGCCTGTAGCGTAACGGTAGGATTTATTAATTAAACACGCATCCACACCCGGTAAGTTATTCGCCACTATAGTTTTGGCCAGACCTTTAGCACCTGTGAACGGCAAACCTGGTGAACCAGAATCTTTCTCAAAGTTCACGGCCGTAAAGCTCACTGTTCCGACACCATTAGCGCCGAACAATTGACCACCGTTATTAACCATACCAACTTCAACTGTATTGGCACCAGCTTCATTACCTAAGCTGTTAAGTGCTTTTTGTACCACTTTGCCGTTAACAACTTGGCGAGCTAAGCCAACATGGTCAAAGTCGTCCAGCGCAAACAGCGGATTAATAATGGCATTATGGCATTGAGCACAAGCTGTACCTGGTACGTTGGTTTGTTTGTCGTAGAAGTCAACTGTGTTTAACGAACCAGCTTCCATCAACACTTGAACACGTGCCGCTGCTTTATCACGTTCACCTGTGGTATCAACAAACGATGACGGCAATGGAATGTTCTGACACAACATATCTTGACGGAAGTGCACACCGCGTTTGATCGGAGAAGTACGACCAGCATGTGCATTCAAGGCCATGTATGCACCCGATGCCAAGACACCACCACGTGGAGAGGCTGCAGTATTCACCATACGGAAATCAGTAGGGCTAGTGCCACCGCCAGGCATGCCGTAGAACTGTGACAAAGTGCTGTTCAGCATGGTGAAATCACCTGAATACATGTCTGTCACTGGCAAGTTGTTGTAGAACACATGCTTATATATCTCTCTGATTTCTTGCGCCATAGAGTCCTTCACACCTTGAGTGAAGTTAGCGTTGTTCATCCGAGTGACACTCGTTACGCTGTCAGTATGCAACCAGAGGCCAGCAAAACGGGCAACGTTTTCACGACCTAGTGGCGAATCCAGCAAGCGATCAATTTGTGTTGCCAATTTAATCGGATCTTCAAGATCGCCGGCAGCAGCAGCCGTCAATAATGCTCTGTCTGGTGCGCTGGCTGTATACATGTAAGCCAAAGTAGAGGCGTACTCATATGGATCCAGTGCATAAGCAGTAGTATCCGCTTGCGTGAAGGCTGTACCACGTCCCCAACTCAAACCGCGTGCCGTGCCAACAGGAACACCTAACTCTGTGTGATACAAGAATTGCGGCGACATCAACACAGTTTGCACTGCCCAACGAACACCACTGGTTCCACTACGCAGTATAGCTGTGTACTCAGTACGCTCTTCCGTTGTTAGCGGACGGTGGAACGCCAAGTAAGCAAAGTTATCCAGGAAGCTGGTCGCACAAGTTGCGGATTGGGCATCGCTACAGCTTAATAATGGTATAGCGTTGTTGGTGATAGCCCATTCAGCCAAGGTTTCGGCATTCTTTTTGTATGTTAATAAGCGTGTTTCCGATACTGGTTCAGTAGTGTGGTTTGGTAACCCAGCAATGGTTTTGTCGGCGTTAGCCAGATTTTGCGATGAATAATCTGCCGGTAAAGCTCTGTTGAAGAGACCTTTTAATGAATTGTTGTATTCATAGGACGTCAGCAGTTTTACGTTACGCACACCATAGAATACGGGATCAGTAGAAGTACATTTAGCGAGTTCGCTAGCATCTCTACCTTTGAGTGACCACAAAAATGCTGCCAAGTGGTTGCAGTTATTGTTATCACAATGACCTAACATGTTGTCAGCAATAAAGCGTGATAAGTCAACCACAGAGTTACCTGTGTAAGCCTTGCTAGCGTACTTGGTCATTGTGTGATAAGTAAACGCGTTCACATTGAAAGAGATAACACCGTCAGTGAAACGACCATCGCCATCATTATCTTTATGACATTGTGTACAACCACCAGTACCCGTAAAGACTTGCTGACCTATTGCAGCATCACCGGTAAAGGTCGCAACGCTACTTACAACACTGGAATTGACAGAACTGCGAGCCGAGCTCACAGCACTAGTACTCGTGCGCGAAGTCGAAGATCCAACGATGGGCGTAGAGGATGCTGTGGAAGTAACAGAGGCCGCACTTGAACGACCATCGTTGTACACCAAAGTC
>JANPKH010000170.1:0-2385 GCA_031425935.1 Gammaproteobacteria bacterium
CAGTGTGATGGCCGCGCGTATCATTGAGTAATTTAAAGTGATCAAGATCGATAAATAATAAGGCGTTATGGTGATCGGTGCGTGTACTTTGCTCTGTAATCAATTTAAGGCGATCTAATAGCATGCGCCGATTGGGGAGACGGGTGAGCGGATCAAAAAATGCCAGATTGAAAATTTTGTCCTGATCCATAGCGCGTCGCAGCTCACCTGAGGTTCGTTCAGCAAAAATTAGCATCAGTGCGCGTACTTGCGCGGAAATAAGTAAGGGCTTCTCGCCAAGGACGATGAGGATTCCGATAGGTTTACCTTCGGTATTTTTAATAGCAACCCCGGCGTAGCTTTCAATTTTTAACGTACTTAACATTTCATCTTTTGGGTAAAGTTTGTATACGTCCGCAGAAATAAAGCAAATATCATTATGAATTGCGTCAGCACATGGAGTGTCTTTTAATCCATAGCGAAAACTTGGTTGTGGTTCTCCATTTCGTAAATAAGAGTGAACGACAACTTCATCATTATTTTCATTTTCAATAATGCTAATAAGTGCATGCTCAACACCGAGCGCTTCCATTAAAGCTTTTAATATAATGTTAAAAAAATCGGGTGAAGTCGCGGAGTCGGCGGCCGCAGCAGAAAGCGCTAAGTCGAGGCGTTTGCGTTCCGTGATATCTTGATATGTTCCTTGAATAGCGTGCGCGTTATAATTTTCTGTAAAGTTAGCTTGTACTTGCAGCCAAAATTTTTGGCCCGATACTTCGAGACGGCACTCTAGGGAAATCGGTTTTTTTTCTGAAACTAATTCTGCAAGTGCTGCTAATAAAAGGGGCTGGTCTTCATGATGAATAAATGCTTTGATAAACTCATGCAATTGACCTTTAAGTAGGTGCGTTGGCAGTTGAAATAAGTTCATCATAGACGAACTAAAAGTATATGCATCGCTCTGTGCATCCCAACTCCAGTGAGCGACTCGCGCAATGAGTTGAGCATTTTCAATGTGTATGTTTTGTTTTTCTTGTTCCCGGTATGAGTTAATTAATTTTGTTGATGTTGTAAAAATTTCGGCATGAGCAGCTGTAATTATCAAGCTTAAGAAAGTCATGCTGGAGGTGTAAGTCCATATTAACCAATAGTTAACATGAATATCAGTGAAGACAAACGGCCCAACATGATGAACGGTTGACCAGATAGCAATAAAGCTAAAACCAAGCGAACTAATAGCCCCGCCAAGTAAGCCAAAACGTAATGCGGCCCAGGCAACACACACAAAACTTGTGAAAAGAATTGGCAATTGCGCGCCATTGAAGTTGTTGAACGGGAAGCATATTAAAGCAACTACAAAACTGGTCGAAAACACCCAAAAAATAGTTCGTTTTTGAGTCATTAATTTACTAATATTCGTGTTGGTAATATTTATCAAAAGCGGTGCTGCTAATAAAACTCCTAGCGAGTCACCCATCCACCAAGGCAAAAAAATACTGTAGCTTGCTGTTACGAAAGAAACTTCGTTAGCGAGCATTAACATGGTGCCGCCTATGCTGGCGGGAATTAGCATGCCTATACTCACTGCAGAAAAAAAAGTGAAAGCGGTGAAGCTTTGCAAGTTCTGTAGCTGGCAATTGCAGAGGCGCAATAAGTAAATTGTTAAAAGTGGCCCAAGCGTATTACCGCAAGCAATCACAACATTAATAAATGGCGACGCGCCAGTTGCCAAATTTACAATGAAGGCCCCCAGAAAAATGCCTGGCCAAACCGTAACTGACCAACGGTAGAGTGCAGCGACAGCTATGCCAGTTGGTAGCCAAAATAAAGTGACTTGGGCCGCTTCAAAAGGAACCTTCAGGCCCAGCCAGCCAGTGGCAATGTAAGCTAGGGTGATAATGAGTACTCGGCTAAACCATTGGCTGTTTGGCCGCGTTAATCCTTTTTTGGATAAGGATAAATGCATGCTTTAGTCTCAATTAAGTGCGGATGCTATTTATAGCTTAAGGCTCTATTTATTCAAGCCAATCCATGAGTATGAAGTTGCGTGATTGATATTATTGCTTTGCTACAGCGTAGGCTATTATCAGGTCCTGGTTGTTAAAAAGGGCGTTTTGTTTGTGGGTGTTGTGGAGATGCGTTTTAGTTTAACTGGGTATAAAATTTTTCACCCAAATGTTGTTTTAAGCTACATGTATCGTGTTAGCAACAGATTTTTTGATCAGTTTTTGTCATGCCCTATTCAGTATTAGCCGGAGGTTATGCAAAAATTACTTGTCTTTTCAGAGTAAAACATTATTATACGCGCCTCTTAATTAGGTCGTAGAGCGTTTTACTAATCCGCTCGGTGGCCTGCTAGGTTGTTAGGCATTTGGGTCGTTAGCTCAGTCGGTAGAGCAGTTGGCT
>JANPKH010000171.1:0-3707 GCA_031425935.1 Gammaproteobacteria bacterium
ACCACTGGTTCAAATTTCGCGGAACAATATTTCCAATGACTGAAGAATTCAAAAAAGAGCGAAACAAGTTTTACGAAATAAAGAATCTAGAGCATGCGATGGTACCCGACGAAAACAAAAATAAGGGTTACTACCACAACACAGTTTTTCAAGCAAAAGTAATAGGGGTTTAGTCATGGCAAAAGGAGATAACACGCCAATAAAACTAGAAGATCAGGTTTATTTCAAGCGTGTGGCGGAATCAATAGTAAGAAAGTGCGAAGGCTCTGTCACTGACGCGCTAGTGATAATCGATATATCAAAGCAAACGTATTCAGAGTTTATTAACAATAACGTTTTAACCAAAAAGAGTGCGCAAAAGATTCTTGATGCGCATAAATCAATAGCCAACTACGAAAAAAGGAAAGTCTCATGAAAGCTTTATCTAAACGCGGGCAATTTTTACTATTAGCAATATTATGTTTTGCGGGTGCAGCGTTCTCGCTGATCATCGTTCCAAAATGGTTTGGTCCTAACCACATTGACGATTTAATTATCGCGCTTAGTCTTGTGTTCGCATCCTTGGTTGCCACAATGTTTTTCTCTATGGCGCGTAGTACTGAGGAAGCTAACGCAACCGAGCACGCTATGGAAGCAGAGCTAGTCGCTGCAGGGGCTAATGCTCCTCGATTAAATCCCACGCATATCGATGCAATGATCGTGAGCGAGCAATATTACATTTTCCCAACTACAACACTAACAATCTGTTGCTTGAAGTTGCGCAATGGATTTCAAGTGATTGGCGAAAGCGCATGCGCCAGCCCTGAAAACTTTAACGAAGAGCTTGGTAGAAAATATGCTCGGGTAGATGCGCGGGAAAAGATTTGGCGTCTTGAAGGTTATCTGCTGTGTGAAAAATTAGCTGGGCGTGCTGGCTATGATGCACATAGGGCTAGAAATGCAGCGTAAGCAAAAAGCATGGCTTGCAGCGGTTGGGAGCATTGAGTTTTGTGTGCTTTGCGGAAGTACCCATATGCTCCAAGTGGCTCATAGAAATATGGGTCGCGGTAAGGGCCAGAAAGCTCCGGATTACGAGTCTGCGAAGCTTTGCCAGTGCTGCCACCACGCAATTGATAATGGAAAAGATTTATCTCAGTTGGAGCGCAGAGAGTTAATGCATCGAGCGATTGTTCAAACGCATTCGATTTTAATTGATAGCGGAAAGTTGGTATTAGCATGAACAAAAAGCTTCTAGCATTAGGCCGACTCAAGCAAGGCGTAATGAATAAAACTGAAGCTGCCTATGCTAAACGTTTAGAGCTGCTTAAGCACACCGGACACATTGTTTGGTACAAATTCGAAGGCATGAAGTTTCGCCTTGCGGATGCTACGTTCTACCTGCCGGATTTTATCGTAATGAATGCTGATGGTTCGTTAGAGGCGCACGAAGTGAAAGGCTACTGGTTAGAGGATGCTCGGGCGAAAATCAAAATCGCAGCTGATATGTATCCTCTGAAGTTTATCGCGGTAAAAGTTAAAACCAAAAAAGAAGGCGGCGGCTGGTCAGTCGAAGAATTTTAATAAATTACATGTAGAGGAAGGTGTTATGGCAAAAAGAAAAGTGATTAGCGGTAAAAACCTTGCGATTCGCCCACCAATATTATTATCGGTGGTTTTGTGGCTATTGCTTGACAGGCTTGCTGCGCCTGGCTGGTTATTCGGCGTTGCAGGAACGGTTATTACGGTTTTCTGGATCTTATTTATTGTTGATGCATTAAACCACGAAGATGTTGACATTTTTTAGGATGCAAAAAGCATGAACAGAGTACAAAAGCGATTTGTAAAAGATGCACTCAAGCAGCAATACAATTTGAATGAGTGGGAAATAAAATTCATCAACGATCTTGATGAGAGGCCGGACGATTTCGAGCTTAGCGATAAGCAAAATCACACATTAAACAATATCCAACGTAAGCTAGATTGAGTAATACATCGTGAAAAATAAAAACCTTATTGAGTTAGGCTTAAAAATTAAAGCGTTACGAAAGAGCAGGAAAATATCTCAGGAGAAACTGGCCTTAGATTCAAACATTGATTACTCGTACATTGGAAGAATAGAGCGGGGCGAAAATAACCCGACATATTTAATGCTTTGCGCAATTGCTGAAACACTAAAAATTTCAATGGTTGAATTATTTTTGATTGAGTAGTTTTTTAAACTTGCTGCATTTTACGCTTTAAACACTTTCAGGCAGAGGTATTGATGAGATTTGAAACTGCAAACCATAATGCAATGAGCGCTCGCCAAGCCTGGCACGATGCTTTTGTAACGGGAATACGTGCGATTGATTACGTGGAATTAGCCAACGGCGCCGGGGTTCAGTTTACTGCGAAAGGGTCTGATAATTGCACCATGGACCACTGTGATAAAGGCAAGATTCAGCAAGTGATTCACACGTTAAAAATGACTCAAAGAAATGCGTGGGCGTGGGGAATGTTTGCGTATTCGCCCGAAGGTACCGAAACCGCTTCAATGCTCATGAATATTTTATTTCGGTTTGCACTCGAATCTGTGAAAACCGAAACTTTCAATCCGTTTTTAAGCGCGGAATGTGGGCGAATCGCATTTGTAGCTGTTAACGACGCTGCGCAAGAAGGCAGAATGGATAAGCGTAAGCGTCGCAATTGGTCGGAAATGGCGATCTTGTGCCGTTGCACCGTAGAAGTTTACGAGAAAACGTGGATGCCGATTTTTTTCAAAATGAAAGATTCGGTTCGTGATCTGGATGCAATCGCATTGCCGCCTGTGGCCAACATGGTTTGGACGTTAATTGATAAATCGAATGGCGAAATAGGTGCAACGGAAGATTTGCAAAAACACCTCAAAACTGCGGCAGATGCGGCGTAAGTTTACTTTATTCATATGTAGTCATAACCAGCCCTTATTTCTATAAGTAAAAAATCTAACGAGTTTTTACCATATTTAATAATAAAAATTATAAGGTGATATTGAACATTTTTATGTTTTTTTTAAACTGTAAGTACTTGATCACTAGGGTTATTTTTATAAGCGTGTTAATTAATTGTAGACTCGAAGTTGCCTAAAGGGGTTACATTTTTACTTAACAATCAATAACTTGGTGTAGATACTCCGGTTTCTAGGGGCTTGCGCCACGCGTTAAATCCGTTTATCTTGCATTTAACGCAGCGAAATAGCGCTGAGGAAGCCCCAAAGAAAAAGCCCCACGAGTGCGAATCGTGAGGCCTTTGGATACGAAACCTAACAATAGAGATTCGTTTCCAGTAACAACAGTTCCAAAATATGCTTTATTGGTCATTGTGTCAATAAGGTATAGCGTTACGAATCTCTATCTATTTGGAGATCAAATCTGTGAAGTTTAAATTTGTACTTTACATTATGATCGACGAAATGCATTTTCGAAAGTTGGTGTGTTTTGTTCGAGGTTGGTTTAGTTAGTTAATTGCGGGGGCTTCGGCCTCCGTTTTTATTTTGGCCAAGGTGGTAATAACGTGCATGTGGACAGCATGCCAAATGGCGGCGGACCAAAACATATTAGGAAAATTTAGGAGATTTCATGCCGATAAATGACAGCAATAACGAACGGCGCAATTTGACAGTTTTGTCACTTTCAATAACAGCGTTTTATATGGGTGATGGCCAGCTCGGAGATACACTGAGCTTGCCGCTATTAAATATTAAATTCCAT
>JANPKH010000172.1:0-11258 GCA_031425935.1 Gammaproteobacteria bacterium
GTGGTGAGCAGAACACACCCTGAAGGTGCTGCTTTTTTTGCAGCTTTAAGTCGCGGCCTTGCGCAGATGCAGGCACAAGGTATAGTTGATCGAGCTTATCGTGAATGCGGTTTCTTTAGTGACAGCGTTAAATCGTGGACATTAATAAACCCATAAAGCCTTTATCTGGCTTAGAGGTAATTCTGAAATTAATAAGGGCCTTCAATTTCTGAGCCGCTTATTACTTACCCGCTAGATTTATTTTCACTTGTTTATTTTTTGTTCTTGCTTCCTGCTATTAAAATCCCTAGAATGCCGCTCCCCAAGTGGCTTGAAATTTTTCAGGTCTCTCCTTGTCTCACCGCGCTGCGGGAGGCTTAACCCGTAAGGAGCTACAATGCGTCACTACGAAATCGTGTTTTTGGTCCATCCAGACCAAAGCGAACAAGTTCCAGCAATGGTAGAGCGTTACACCTCTTCCATTAAAGCCAGCGGTGGCCAAGTACACCGTTTGGAAGACTGGGGCCGTCGCCAACTGGCTTATTCAATTAACAAAATTCACAAAGCTCACTACATGATGATGAACGTCGAATGTAGCGATGCCATTTTGGATGAGTTAACCACCAACTTCCGTTACAACGATGCCATCCTGCGTAACCTGGTAATCCGTGAAGATGCGGCAATTACTGAAGAATCATTCATCATGAAGGCCGAGAAAGAAGGCCGCGAGCGTAAAGCCCGTCCACCACGCACTGAGCGTCGTGATGATTTCGATGCGAACGACATGTCTGATGAAGACGATGTTGATTCAGCTGATTTTGAAGAGCAGGAGAATTAATCATGGCACGTTTTTTCCGTCGTCGTAAATTCTGCCGTTTTACCGCTGAAGGCACCAAGCAAATCGATTATAAAGATATCGAAACCTTGAAAGCATACATCAGTGAAACTGGCAAAATCGTTCCAAGTCGTATTACAGGCACCAAAGCAAGATATCAACGTCAGTTGTCTACTGCTATTAAACGTGCTCGCTTCTTGGCTTTGATTCCATACACTGACAGCCACGAGTAATTTCAGGGCGCGCAAGCGTCTGAATATGAATGTGGATAACAATACATAGAGGCTAAACGAGATGGATATTATTCTGCTCGATAAAGTAGGTAGATTAGGCAGCATCGGCGACAAAGTCTCCGTTAAAGCCGGTTATGGCCGTAACTTTCTGTTGCCGCAAGGCAAAGCAGTTGCAGCCAATGCAAAAAATGTTGCTGATTTTGAAACCCGTCGCGCCGGCCTTGAAGCTGCTGCTGCAGGAAAAATCGCCGAAGCAACAGCACGCGCAGAAAAGCTGGCTGAATTAACAGTCACTATCGCTGCAAATGCGGGAGACGAAGGTCGTTTATTCGGCTCCATTGGTACTCGTGATATCGCCGAAGCAATTACTGCTGCTGGCGTTGCGGTAGCCAAATCTGAAATACGTATGCCGTCTGGTGTGTTACGTGAAGTTGGCCAATACGACATCAACGTGCAATTGCATGCTGAAGTCACACAAGCCGTTAAACTTGTGGTTGTTGCGGAATAAGCTGAACCAACCATCCAGTAATTGGCGGTAAGAACTTGTCAGTTTTACTGACAAGCTTGATAAAATCGGGCACTATCGACAACCTTTTTGGTGGTTCTAGTGTCCGATTTTTTTTGTCTCCAGAAAATGAATTCTATGCCCAATAATAATTTCGAACAGTCCTCCACGCAGGATCTCGCCGCCAAAACAGCATTGCCGCATTCCGTAGAAGCGGAGCAATCGGTGTTAGGCGGTTTAATGCTGGATAACAAGCGCCTGGATTCGGTATTAGAAGTCATTTCTGAAGCGGATTTTTTTCGCGACGATCATCGCATTATATTTCGCATAATGATCAAATTGCAGGAAAACAGCGAACCGCTAGACGTCATTACCCTCTCAGAAGAATTGCATAAATATAACGAATTAGAGCGAGTTGGTGGGCTGGGCTATTTAGTCGACATGGCCAATAACACACCAAGCTCCGCCAATATAGTTGCCTATGCCAAAATCGTCCGTGAGCGCTCTACATTACGCCAGCTGATTGCCGCCACGTCAGAAATTAGTAAATCTAGTTTTAATCCAGCAGGCCTGGATTCGGATGATCTTTTACAGATAGCCGAAAAACGCATTGCTGATATTGCTGAAGATCGCCCGAAGGAAGGCGGGCTAGTGGGGGTGAACGATCTCTTAAAAGCCACCGTACAACGAATCGACGAACTGTTTCGCTCAGGCAGCGATATCACAGGCGTACCCTCAGGAATCCTCGATCTGGATCAGCGTACTTCAGGCTGGCAACCTGGCGAACTGATTATTCTCGCCGCGCGTCCTTCCATGGGAAAAACCGCTCTGGCCCTTAACTTTGTCGAATCCGCTATCTTTAGTCAGGCCAAGCCGGTTTTAGTATTCAGCATGGAGATGCCTTCTCCAGCACTTATTATGCGGATGATGTCGTCTGTAGGGCGTATCGACCAAGGCAAAATGCGCAATGGCAAACTCACCGAAGAAGATTGGCCCAAACTATCCACAGCCGTGGCCAAAATGAAAGATAAGCTGTTGTTTATCGATGACACGGCTGCACTGAGCCCACAAGAATTACGTGCCAGAGTGCGCAGAATAGTGCGAGATAAAGGTAACCCCGGTTTAATCATGATCGATTATTTGCAACTGATGCAAACAGCGGGAGCCAGCGAAGGCCGTACGCAGGAAATTTCAGAAATCTCGCGCTCGTTAAAAGCTCTTGCCAAAGAATTTGAATGCCCCGTAATCGCTTTATCACAACTTAACCGTGGCGTAGAGCAGCGCCCTAACAAACGCCCCATGAATTCAGATTTGCGAGAATCGGGCGCTATCGAACAGGATGCAGACGTCATTCTGTTTATATACCGCGACGAATACTACAACGAAGACAGCCCAGACAAAGGCATGGCCGAACTTATTATCGGCAAACAACGCAACGGCGAAATAGGGACCTGTCGCGCGGCATTTATCGGCAAATACACCCGGTTTGACAATCTCGCACCGGAATATTTTCAAAATGATGGGTATTGACGCGTTTATTAAATATTAAATTTTTTGTGTTTTATTTAAAAATATATTTGTCCAATTTTTCACTTAAACAAATAAATAGAACCAAAGCCTAAGCTTAGTATCAGCACGGTAATGGTAATAAGTGAAACTAACATTACCATTCCCACCGTCAGTATCGAACTTGCAAACATAAAGCCTTCAGCTTCTGGAATACGCATAAAAATTGCAATTCCGGAATAGAGAAAATAAATTGTGTGAAAAATTGCACCTACACCAACTAACATTATCAGCACTGGAGCGGGATAGAGCATAGTAAATCCTGCAAAAAAAATCGGAGTCGCGGTATAAGCTGCAAATACAATACAACGCGCGAGACTAGGAGAAGAGTCATAGGTTCGCGACATCCATTTTATAAACGCCCCCATAACACCTACACCTGCAAGTATTGCGAAATACATCAACGTGCTCATTATTAGCGCGCTGGATTCTGTCAACACAACCGTTGGATTAGCGCTAACGGTCCAGCCAATTTTTGTTGTGCCTATGTAAGTTGATGCAGCAGGGATTAATGCCAAAATTAATGTAGGCAAATAATACGTGAATCCCTCACTTTCATCCGTATCGCGAATCGCTTCCCATTCTTTAGCAGGGTGAAGAAAGAGTCCTGTGACATGCGCAATCATAATCGACCTCCAGAAAGTTTTGCACGGCTATAACCCAGCATCGGCAGAAAGAATTAATAGTCATTAATGGCAACGAATGAATTAACACTGGCGATTAAAAGACTAACGAAATCAAAATAATAAAACAGAAAATGGGATGGAATAAAAATGCCATTAAAATAAAACATTATTGTTTTGCTGGCTTATATTTACTCATGATCAACTGCAAGTCACTCCACATGTTTTCTGCATCATGTGGCGGAGCAAATGATCCAACATAGGATGAATCAGGATTAACAATATAGATGCGGGCAGAGTGATCGACTTGATAATTATTTTCCACATAGCTCGGCATATCTATCCCAGCAGGGATGTTCAATGCGGCACCTGCCGCAGTTGCTTTGCGACTATAGTCCGAGCCAAAAAAATGGGCCACTTTAACAAGCTCAACATTGCTGCTACTCAACCCCAATATTTGCGGATGAAAAAATGCAGTGTAGGCGTTAATTTTTTCCGATGTATCCCGCTCCGGGTCAAGACTAATAAAAATGACTTGCACTGGAAAACGCGATTGTTGGTTTTGCTGCGACAACTGCAACAATTTACCTAATTTTTGCAATTCCAAAGGGCAGAAATCCGGACAATTGGTGAACCCAAAAAATATTAAATTCCAACGATCATTAAAATTTTCTGCTGTAAATATTTCGGTTTTATTTTTCTCTAACTTTATATCTGGCACAGCTTTTGATGCCGGCAAAAGCTGTGCGGAATGTAGTGGAGCTTCAGTAACAAGTAGAGACAAACTTATCTTCACGCCGATGGCAGCTACTATAACCGCCACGAGTAGCCATGCCCATCTATTCATGATTGGCTTGCACTATGGCTATAAATTTTTGCTGGGTGCCATCACTAAATTTTAAAGTAATGCTGACCTGATCATTTATTTTTTGGGGCTGCTGCGGATTCATTAACATCAAATGTGTTGCACCGGGAGTAAACACTATTGAAGCTCCAGCAGGGACGTCCAAAACGTCCACATGATCCATCTGCACTTTATCTTTTACAATTTTCGTTTGATGTAACATGGCTTGCGCATAACCGACAGCACTTATATGGCTAATCGTTAATGCGTGCTTATTATTGTTAGTAAGACGCAAGTAACCCGCGTGACTCGTGACCCCCGGCGGCGCCAACTTAATCCACGCGTCCTCAACAATTAATTGTGCTGCTGACGCACTCAACGCAAAACAGCAAAACGATATCAGTACGGTCACTGCTGCAAATTTTTTTATTGCCATCATCAACCAATCATCATAGGAATCATCATAGGAATTTTTTCTATATAACAATTTGCCACTTAACATAATGGTCAACTAAAAGTACAAGAAATAATACCATTAGGTGAACGATGGAAAACTTAAACGTATCCATCGCCAGGTTAGCGGCGGGACGATATTTCATCAGCCACGCGAAATGCATAAAACGCAAATTTAAACAGCATGCAGCAACTAAATACACCAATCCAGACATCCCCACCAAGTAGGGCAACAAGCAAACAACAAATAACAATATTGTGTAAAGCAAAATAACCGTTTTGGTAAATTCGATGCCGTGAGTGACTGGCAACATGGGAATGTTAGCTTTCGCATAATCATTGCAGCGATGAATTGCCAAAGCCCAGAAATGCGGTGGAGTCCAAATAAAGACAATCATCACTAACAGCAACGCATTTGCATCAACACTACCGGTGATGGCTGTCCAACCCAATAAGGGTGGCATAGCGCCGGCCAAGCCACCGATAACAATATTTTGCGGTGTAGCTCGCTTTAACAGAAGCGTATATACCAATGCGTAACCAAACAGGCTGGCCAAGGTCAAGTAAGCTGTCAACGCATTAACCGTTAACAATAAAATTAAAAAACCAATAGCAGCAAGCGCTATAGCAAAGCTTACTGCTTGCACAGTGGAAAGACGTCCCTTGGGTAATGGACGCATACTGGTACGCGCCATTTCCGCATCTATTTTTTGATCAAGCACATGATTAAAAGCGGCGGCTGCACCCGATACCATGGCTATCCCCAAGCTCGCCATAACAACGATATACAAGCTAGGTAAGGTTGGCGTTGCCAACACCATCCCTACCCAGGCAGTTAATACCAGGAGAGCCACCACTCGCGGCTTGGTCAGCTGATAATAATCGCGCCAATAGCCGCCACTTGCTTCCGCTACTGCGGCAATTTGGCCATTTCCGGTTGTCATAAACGCCCCTAAGATACAGTTGCGACGTGTAGGCCTTTCGAGCCCCGTCGTTGATATATTTGATAGATAAACACCACGACTAACATCAATAAATTTGCCGCGACAAAATTATGCGCTACCGCATTCATTAACGGAAGATAAGCAACAATGTTGATAACCCCCAAACAAAATTGCAGCGCCAATAAACTCGCAATTGCCAAGGCAAGTCGTTGCATAGTTTTAGTTTGCGCGCGACGCCATGCAATAAAAGCAAAAGCGCCAAGTACAGCCAGGGTCAAAAAAGCGCCCAAGCGATGCAAGACATGGATACTAAGCCGCGCATCCGCAGACAATACGCCAAACTGATAGCTAGCGTGTCCTAATGGCAACGAAAAAGCGGATGACAGACTGAAGCGCTCTTGCCAGCCAGCATCGCATATCGGCATTTGATGGCAGGCCACAGCGGCGTAATTAGCTGATGTCCACCCGCCCAGCGCAATTTGCATAACTAATACAATTAAAGCCAACCAGGCAAACGTTCGCAAACCCTCTAACCTGGGTTCCGCTTCAAAAACCATAGGTTTAGAGCTCTGCATTCGCAGTACCACTAAAAGACTAAGCAGACTAAAGCCTCCAAGCAAGTGCCCCATCACCACCACCGGCAACAGATTCATGGTAACTGTCCACATGCCCAAAACAGCCTGGAAGATTACCAACAACCAAAGAAATGTCGTTAACACCCGGCATTGTTTAAGCCATAGGCTGAGTAAAAAAATAAAACCTATAATTAGCCCAAGCGATCCTGCGAGATAACGGTGATTCATTTCATTGTGGGCTTTGTGAGGAACCAACTCTGCGTGCGGAAATTCAGCTTCTGCTTGTGCCACATGTTCCGGGTGCTCGGGAACAGCAAGAAAACCGTAACAACCCGGCCAATCGGGGCAGCCTAAGCCGGCTTCGGTTAAGCGGGTATGCGCGCCTAAAATAATAGTGCCCAAGGTTAAAGCGATTGCGATATTAATTAATATTTTAAACATTACTTTGTCCCAACACGATCGTAATTCATCAAGCGCAATAAATCTGTGCGAATACCCTTACCAACAACTAGCATATCGTCAGAATCAGTGGTTACAGGATAACGCAATAACACCAAGCCTTTTTGATTTACGATCAAAATGTGATTTTGCAATTCAGGCGCTGAGGTAACGGGTGCTTGCCACTTTATATGCGAAAATTTTACAAGCTGAGCCGGTGCACGCTCAGCCACTATAAGCGTATTAATCTCGTCTTGTTTACGCCCTAAACCGATATAAAGTTGTTGCATCAGGTACAGGGCTACTTCACAGTTGGCATCACATTCACTGGCTTGCACATATACTAAATGCCAATGCAATTGAGTACGTTCATCCGCAGGCAACAATTGAATTTCCTTATTAAGCCATTGCCCTTTGTTACTGGTATCAGAATTAAACCAGCCAAATTCCAAAACGAGTTTCGCAGCAATAAATGGCAAGCTACAGCATAAAATAAATAGCAATAAAAACGTGGACTTGCTCAACGGACGACTAGCTTTACTCATTACGGAGTGACCTTTTTTGCACTCGCCGCGAGCGCAACTACCAAAACTGCTAACGCCAACAAGAACCACTGGAGTGCGTAAGCACGGTGGCGTTCTGGTGGCATAACTACCGATTGGTAATGCACTAAATAGGGAGAGTTCTGCAGTTGATAAATAATACCGGGATATAGCGGTTGTTTAAGCGAAGCACTTAATGCTTCGAAATCTATTTGCTGAATTCGCATCGGCCAGCGACCAGTATCTTCAAAATTTTGCCCAAGTCGAATCCCTCCTACACGTGTACGCAATATGCCATCGATCTTTAAATTTATTGGCACATTTACCTGTGGAAGTTCTTCTCGCTTTGCAGTAGCTGCCACCCAGCCCAAATTTACCAAGACTACATCACTGGTGTCATTCAACTGCATGGGTACAATAACGTTATAACCTATGCGCCCTTTCACTATTTGATTATCAAGCAACCACACGCTTGGCGATAACCACCGCGCTTCCGCGGTCACATTCAAACCGTCGGCCGCATCAGAAGATAAACCACGAATGTGTTGCGCAGTGACTGAGCCGGCTTGTTGTAATTGCGCAAGGCGTTGCAAAATTTCAATTTTATTTGCAGCACGTTGTAGCTGCCAAACCGACAAGCCCATTAGGATAGCGAAGGCAATTAATACAACGCACACCCAACGCCAATGAATGACCCAGCAACGATTAAACGCTATAATTTGCATGCACACCTACCGAGGTTATACCAACATGCTATTTAAAGCGTTATTAGTTGCTTTGCTACTATTTGTCATTTTTAATTTATTTCAGGCACTGTACTACATGATAAGAAATAATGAACAGCAACCCAAACTATCAAAATTTTTAGGTCGCCGTTTATTGTTTTCAGTATTTATTATCTTCTGCATTCTTCTTGCCGTAGCCACTGGAGTTATTACACCAAACCAACGGCCTTACTAAACTAAAGCTAAACGCCAAGTAATAAAACGACGGTTAAATAATATAAACCACAACAAACAATGTTAACCACACCACATCAACAAAATGCCAATACCAGGATGCAGCTTGGAAAACAAAGTGACGCTCAGGGGTAAAGTGATTTTTAAGTAAAATACGCAAAAACACTACTGTTAATAATATTGCTCCCAAGGTTACATGGAAGCCATGAAATCCAGTGAGAAGGAAAAAAGTATTACCGTAAATACCAGAATCCAGACGCAATCCCAAATCTTGATAAGCATGCATATATTCTTCTACTTGCAAAAACAAGAAACATGCACCAAGCAGAATTGTTAAAGCTAACCAGATTTTTAACTGTGCGCGCTTACCTTGCTCCATTCCTACGTGAGCAATATGCAATGTCACAGAAGAAGCCAGTAGAATTATAGTGTTGTACAACGGCGCCCCAGTCCACGGCATGGGCTTAGTTTCCGTTCCACCTGGTGTCTTGGTTAACGGCCATACAGCTTCAAAATTAGGCCAGAGTATTTCAGCTGTCATTGCTTTATTGCTCGCGCCATCCAACCAGGGCACAGAAAGAATTCGTGCATAAAATAACGCGCCAAAAAATGCCAAAAAGAACATCACCTCAGAAAAAATAAACCAACTCATTCCTTGACGGAATGATCGATCCATTTGTGCGCTGTAAAGTCCATCCATAGATTCTGTAATAACATTTTTAAACCAACCCGCCAGCATAAAAATCAAGAGCGCCAATCCGGCAATTAATAAATAAATGCCTAAACCGGCACGATCACGGGCAATATCATTTATCCAATGCGCCGACCCGTAACCAATAAAAAATAACGCCACAGCGCCAACTATTGGCCAATGACTTTGACTGGGAACAAAATATTTTTCTGAGCTATTGTGCATCTGTGTTCTCCCGCTGCTCGCGACTTTTTCAATAAGCTTATTTAAAAAATTTCCAATATTACTTTTACTAAAACTTTTGAACTTTTGTTACTTTTTAATCTCATTGCTTTTCCAATCTTATTTAGATCATTTCGCAGGCACGTTGTAGAGAGTGTATGACAAAGTGACCGTTTTTATTTCTTTAGGCAGTGCAGGATCTATATAAAACTGCAACGGCATTAGCTTGCTTTCTTTGCCCTTAAGTGGCTGCTCGATAAAACAAAAGCATTCCATTTTTTTAAAGTGTTCCGCTGCCAGCCCAGGTGCAACCGATGGCACCGCTCGCCCAACCATTGCCTCTGCGGTCAGGCTTTCCACACGATAATTAATCACTTTTATTTCGCCAGGATGCACAACAATGCGCGTTATTTCTGGCTCGAACTTCCACGGAATAGCTTGATCAACTGTTGCCAGAAATTCCACAGTTACTTCGCGCTGCATATCAACAGTCAAGGCAGAAGCGGCTGCAGCGTTTTCTGTTTTACCGTTAAGGCCGGTTAACTCACAAAAAACATTGTACAAAGGAATTAATGCAAACGAAAAAGCAAACATGCAAGCACCTATCAGTAACAACTTATAGACTAACGGCTTATGCATGCTCACTATTCTCTCTAAAACGGGTCGTTCTTTATTTAATTTGTGGCGGTGTTTCGAACGTGTGATAAGGCGCAGGAGATGGAATAGTCCACTCCAAACCTTCCGCACCTTCCCATACTTGAGCAGTCGCTTTGTCACCCTTTCTGCGGATACATTTAATAACCACATACACAAATATTAACTGCGACAAACCAAACAACATACCGCCAATACTGATGAGCGCATTAAAATCAGCAAACTGTAACGCATAGTCGGGAATGCGACGCGGCATTCCTGCGAGCCCAACAAAATGCATAGGGAAAAACAATAAGTTTACCGACACCAGTGAACACCAAAAATGCACTTGCCCCAAGCGTTCATCGTACATAACACCAGTCCATTTAGGCAGCCAGTAATACGCAGCAGCAACAAGAGAAAATACAGCACCAGTTACCAGAACGTAATGAAAATGCGCTACCACGAAATAGGTATCTTGATACTGGAAATCTGCCGGAACTATGGCGAGCATAAGCCCTGAAAAACCACCAATGGTAAACAACACAATAAATGCGAGAGCAAACATCATAGGTGTTTCAAACGTCATAGCACCGCGCCACATAGTCGCTACCCAATTGAATACTTTTACTCCAGTAGGTACCGCAATCAACATAGTGCTATACATGAAAAATAGTTCTGCAGCCACCGGCATACCGGTGGTAAACATGTGGTGCATCCAAACGATGAAGGATAAAAATGCAATGCTGGAAGTTGCCCAAACCATAGATTCGTAACCAAACAACGGCTTACGCGCAAAGGCAGGAACAATGCTCGAAACGATGCCGAAAGCTGGCAAAATCATGATGTAAACTTCAGGGTGACCGAAGAACCAGAAAATATGTTGGAACATAACTGGATCACCACCACCGGCCGCATCAAAAAAGCTGGTGCCAAAATATTTATCAGTCAATACCATGGTGACTGTGCCCGCGAGTACTGGCATAACTGCTAATAATAAAAATGCAGTGATCAACCAGGTCCACACAAACAAGGGTAACTTCATCCAGTTCATGCCTGGAGCACGTAAATTAAAAATAGTTACTATGACGTTTATCGCACCCATGATTGATGATACGCCGAGCAAATGCACAGCAAACACAAAGAAGGCAGTACTGTCACCGCTGTAGGTAGTAGATAGCGGAGCATAGAATGTCCAACCGGCTGCTGGTGCACC
>JANPKH010000173.1:0-8625 GCA_031425935.1 Gammaproteobacteria bacterium
CCGGCATAAACTTCAAATTCGAAAATTGAATGACCAAAAGTGGTAGCGCGGGCCAAGCCAACGTAACGAAGATACCGATATTTCTTGGTGGAATTAATCATTTTTAGTTCAGTTGCACCAGCACCCGCTTTTTCGTCAACCAACATATCCCATGGGCCATTAGGACTATCGACTGAACCTTGAATGGTGTATCTGGAACTGAACGCTGCTTCCCATTTAATTACAATGCTCGCAATATTCGCTGCTGTACGCAGGTCAATAAGGAGTTCTACTGGATCTGTGGAAGCACTTTCCCAACGGGTAGAGGGGTTACCATCAACCATGTTAGAAGGAATGTTAGCTGCAACTGATGGGCCAGTAACAACAGCACCCAATGCTATATTCGGGCCATTATCACGGTCACCAATGTAGTCAAAGCGGTAAAGTGCGCCGTTGTTAAAGGGTTCCTTGTCGCAGCAACCTGAGCCCCATTGCAATACATAAAGTTGTTGCGTGGTTGGATCAAGCTCAGCGTCAATCGCGCCTTGGAAATTACCGGTATTTAAAGGGAAGTCTTCGGCAACGGGTGGAGTGGCAGCGCCTGCAAGTTTGATAGTGAAGAATTTACTGCTGTTGAAGTCCCAATAAATTAAACGGCCATCGTAGTAGTTAGGCAGCTTGAACTCACTGGTGTTTGCCGCATTAAAACGATATACCGGTCCTGCCATGGTAGCGCGATGCATAATCGTCCACATTGCGGGTTTAGCCGGTGGAAGTACCTTCGCTCCGGTGTTCCCAGCGAAGTTGTTGGTAATATTGGTGGCGTTAAAGCCAGCGTATGGTTGGTTGAAGCCGACGATGTAGGGCCAGCCGTAGTTACCTGCTTCTTTCAGTTCATTCAATTCATCCATACCCATTGGGCCTTCTGCACTAGCTGCAGAAGCGTCAGGACCAATATCGCCCACGTAGTAGAAGTTGGTGAGTGGGTCGATGTTAATGCGGAAGGGGTTACGGAAGCCCATGCCGTAAATTTCAGCGCGATGGGTTGAGTCCGCGGGGAATAGGTTGCCTGCAGGGATAGTGTAACCACCGGCAGCGGTAGGGGTGATACGTAAAACTTTACCGCGCAAATCGTTAGTATTACCTGACGTGGCTTGTGGGCCTGTAGCAAAGTAACCAGAGGCAGCAGTGTTATCGCCAGTGGTGATCAGCAAATTACCGTTCTTGTCAAACTTCAGGCTGCCACCCATGTGGCCGTGCGCTTCGTTACCGGTAATCCATTCCAACACGATTTTTTCTGAGGCATTATCCAGGCCGTTATTGGCAGTTACTGTAAAACGCGATACTCGGGTTTTACTGCCGGGCGATGTGTATTGCACGTATATGAAGTTGTTTTGTACGAAGTTGGGGTCGAGTGCAATACTCAACAAGCCATCTTCAAACACACAACGCACATTGGGCACAGTTGCAGTTTGGATAGCGCTGCCACCATTGAGTTTCCATCCATAAAACTTCCCGCACTTACTCACTACAAATACGCGGCCGTCTTTGGAAATTTCGAACTCCATCGGCAGATCCAAACCTGCTGCCACAGTTGTGCGCTGGAAGTCAGAAGCTACCGGCACCTGAGCGGTTGCTGCCGAGGTGGCGAACAGGTTAAGCGTGAGAATAGAAAACAATAAGAAAAAGGAATTATAAAGATTATTATTTTTTCGGAACCGCACATCGAGTAAATGCTTTAGCGTGTTCATTGAGTTTCCTCCGATAAGATTGAATTGCACAGCTCCCCACAATGCGTGGAGAGATGCGCGAGATTTTTTACACGTGGAGATAATGAAATTACTGCAAAGATTTCATTTGACTGGCTTGCTCTGAAACTAGTTATTAATTATGTGTTTCATAAGACCAATGTATGCTATTCCCTGCGCGATCAGAGTTTCATCCCATTTTCGATGCTTCTCAAACATGGTATTGGTACAGCTGCTTTTTATTATTCGTACACTTAAACTATCGTTCGATGATAGTCGAACGCCTTAATCCTCCGGCCTGTCGGTATTTTCCTCCATCACTTACTAGATCGACGCTGGATCCTGCTCAAATAAAATAGGCGTGTGAATCAATTGCAACCAACGTCATTCTTTTTGCGATACACACTTATTTTTAATCAATCTTAATGATAAATCGGCACGCCTCTTGCGATAGCCCCATCACAACGCTATTCAGCGTCAAGAATCCGTGAACTCTTGAAGAAAAATATCTATGGCTATTCCAACCTTTTCCCAGCTAAACAACGTAGGCGGCAAAACCGCCATGCAATCCATGAGCGGTGTTGGCAAAGGCAGTTTTGGTATTCCGATCTTGCTGATGATGATTTTGGCGATGATCATCCTGCCTATCCCTGCCTTTTTGTTGGATGCCTTTTTCTCTTTCAACATTGCTCTAACGCTGGTGGTGCTACTTGTAAGCGTTTACGCCTTGCGCCCGTTGGATTTTGCCGCTTTCCCGACGATTTTGCTGGTGGCAACCTTGCTGCGTCTCGGCCTAAACGTAGCCGCCACCCGCGTAATTTTGATTAACGGACACGAAGGTGGTCACGCCGCTGGTAAGGTTATTGAGGCCTTTGGCGAGGTGGTTATTGGCGGTAACTACGCCGTGGGTATTGTGGTGTTTGTGATTTTGATGATTATCAACTTCGTGGTGGTAACTAAAGGTGCGGGGCGTATTTCAGAAGTTAGTGCGCGGTTTACCTTGGATGCAATGCCCGGCAAGCAAATGGCTATTGATGCCGATTTGAATGCGGGTTTAATTGATCAGGATGAGGCTCGGTTGCGCCGTAAAGAAGTCTCGGCAGAGGCTGATTTTTACGGCTCTATGGACGGTGCTAGTAAGTTCGTACGCGGCGACGCAGTGGCCGGGATTATGATTATGCTGATCAATATTTTCGGCGGTTTGGCGGTAGGAGTATTGCAACACGATCTCGAGTTCACCGATGCGCTACAAAAATATACCTTGCTAACCATTGGTGATGGCTTGGTCGCGCAAATCCCTTCGTTGTTATTGTCAGTAGCATCCGCCATTTTGGTGACACGGGTAAATACCTCGCAAAATATGGGCGAGCAAATGGTGTCGCAGATGTTCACGTCGCCAAAAGCCTTGGCAGTGTCGGCTGGCATTTTGATTATCATGGGGCTTATCCCCGGCATGCCTCACGTGGCTTTCATTGGTTTCGGCTTGTTATGTGCCGCCATGGCCTACTACATTCATTGGAAAAAAGAACAGCCTGCTGCAGTAGACGATGGTACCTATATTCCCTCTGGCAGCCGCGTGGTAAAAGATTTTAACGGTGGCCCAGCTGCTGCTCCAAATGCAACTATTGCACCGCAACGTCAGCCCCTGGCATTACCTCAGGGAGCGCCCGAGCCAGCCGAATTGGGTTGGGACGATGTTCAGCCAGTGGATGTGATAGGGCTGGAAGTCGGTTATCGGCTAATACCGATGGTGGATAAAAATCAGGGTGGAGAATTGTTAGGGCGTATTAAAGGTGTACGTAAAAAGCTTTCTCAAGAGATGGGCTTTTTGATTCCTTCGGTGCACATCCGTGACAATCTGGATTTACTCCCCACCGGTTACAGAATTAGTTTAATGGGTGTAGAAGTGGCTGAAGCTGAGGTCTATCCCGACCGAGAATTGGCTATCAACCCAGGGCAAGTGTTTGGGTCCCTCGATGGCTTGAAAACCAAGGATCCTGCTTTTGGCCTCGATGCAATTTGGATTAACGCCAGCCAGAAAGAACAGGCGCAAACTCTTGGTTACACCGTGGTTGACCCGAGCACGGTAGTGGCGACTCATCTTAACCAAATTCTGCAACAACACACCTTTGAACTACTGGGCCATGAAGATGTGCAAAAACTGCTGGATATGTTGGCTAAAACATCGCCCAGATTAGTGGAGGAGTTAGTACCCAATACCATTAGCCTCAACGTGCTGCTCAAAGTGTTACAAAACTTGCTGCGTGAAAGAGTGCCCATTCGCGACATTCGCTCTATCGCCGAGGCATTGGCGGGCAGTACCAGTAAGAGTCAAGATCCCGTCGCATTAACGGCGATGGCGCGTGTTGCGTTGGCTCGGCAAATCATCCAAAACATCATCCCTAACGAGCAAAAGCTGCCTGTTATCACGCTTGATCCCAGCTTGGAACAGTTATTGCTGAGTACCGTACAGCAAGCACAAAAAGCTGGCGCTGATGATGGCGCGTTTATTGAGCCAAGCTTGACTGACCGTTTGCAACAGTCACTGGCGAAGGCAGCACAGAAGCAGGAAATGGCCGGCAAACCTTTGGTGTTACTAGTTGCCGCTCCGTTGCGAATGATGTTGTCACGTTTTGTTCGCCACAGTGTTCCCGATATGCGGGTACTGGCTTACAACGAGATTCCAGACAACAAACAAATCACGATAGATGCGAGTGTAGGCGGCTAGTTAGCAGATGTTTAGCAGTTAGTTAGCAGGTAGTTACCGAGTAGTTAACTCACATTTGATTTAAACAGGGCGCCGCTTGCTGCGCTCGTAAAGAACCAACACACAGTCGCCCAACTCACTGGGCAGGAGCAGAGTATGCAAGTTAAACGTTTCGTAGCCGCTGATATGCGCCGTGCGTTAGAGCTGGTACGCCAGGAGCTGGGGCCAGACGCGATTATTCTCTCCAGCGGGCGAATCCCGGAAGGCGTAGAGCTACTGACTACGATGGGCACAGACAATGAGCTAATGCAATTGCAGCAACAACCGTTGGGTAAAATGGCCTTTGCCAGTGCTTCGCCAATGATGAGCGATGGAGCCTGGTCTGAAACTGCTTTAGTTGAGCGCGCACCGCAACACACAGATTTAACGCAAAGATCCTTTACGGATTCCGGCTCTAACAATAGAGGTAAAACGGGTAAGCAGTTAGTGGACGACATCGAGCAAGCACGCTTGCGTATGATTGCCACTCGTAAAGCGGAAGCCTCTGCACAAGAGTTCTTGATTAAAACCACTCGTGCTAACCAAACCCTAGGGGCGCCGCTTGGCGCGCCCACTCAATCAGCTAACCAAAGACCTAAAACCAGCATGAGTGCTGCCGAGCGTTATCCTTTAGTTGATACGGTGCCTGCTGCTAGAGCGCCAGCTTCCAAACCAGCCGCCGTAGCTAAACCTGTCGCTGCGGCTAAGCCATTAGCCGCTGTTAAGCCAGTAGCTACCTCTAAGCCATTAGCTACTTCCAAACCAGCTGTTGCAGTGAAAGCCCCGGTTGTGGCCGTCGTTGCCAAGCCAGTGATCAAAGCCGTGGCTGCAAAAGCTCCTGTTCCAGTTGCTAATAAGCAAATTGCACCTAATAAGCAAGTAGCGCCTAATCAGCAAGTAGCACCTAATAACTTCCAACTTCAAGAGCTGCAAGCCGAAATTGCCGACATGCGTTTTTTGTTAGAGAAACAATTAGATCGCTTGGGCAGTAGCGCAAATCCTTTACCTAACTCGCCTGTTTTAGGGAGTGTGAGCCGTCGTCTTGAACGTTTAGGTTTGCCTGCCGATGTGGTGAGTAAGGTGGTTACTCATTGTAAAAATAGCAAAAATTTGAGTGATGCATGGCCAAACGCCTTAGCTAATCTTGCGCATCAGTTGCCAGTGAATGGCAGGGACATTGTGGATGCCGGTGGCATATTCGCCTTCGTCGGTCCCACCGGTGTGGGTAAAACCACAACTATCGGAAAATTGGCAGCTCGCTATGTTTTAAAATACGGTGCTGAGCATGTAGCCATTATCACGACTGATACTTATCGCATTGCCTCACATGACCAGCTGCGCTCCATTGCTCGTATTTTGCGAGTGCCGGTGCGAGTGGTGGACGAGAACAACACTTTGGAAAGTCTGTTGCATAGCTTGCGCCATTGTTCGTTAGTGTTGATTGATACCGCCGGTTTTCGCCATGGCGACCCGCACTTAAAAGCCCAGCTTACGACGTTAGCGCGGCAACCCCAGGTGAAGAATTATTTAGTACTTTCCTGTAATAGCCAACAGCAAATGCTTAAAGCTTCGATTCATGCCTACGGGTTGGCGAAATTGCAGGGTTGCATACTGACCAAGTTAGATGAGACCTCCAGCATGGGTGAAGCCTTGGGTGTGGTGATACAAAGCGGGTTGCAAGTTGCATACACCACTGATGGTCAGGATATTCCAAAAAATATCGAAGTTGCTCGTGCGCATCAGATGGTTGCCAAGGCTGTTGCATTGCTGAAAAAGAACCCGGCATCGGCAGTTTCTTAAATCCTATCTATACTCCATTTCAAAAGCTGATTAACAGCAGCTTCCAAACGGGTTGCAGGAGTTAATAGTCAATGCGTCCAGTACAAGTTATCGCGGTATCCGGTGGCAAAGGCGGAGTCGGCAAAAGTAATATCTCCGTCAATCTCAGCATTGCGTTGGCCGAAATGAAACGTCGCGTAGTCTTGTTAGATGCAGACTTGGGCCTTGCAAATATCGATGTATTGCTGGGCCTAAAAGCGACTCACACGCTTGCTGATGTGCTCGCCGGAACTCATTCTTTGGCTGAGGTTTTGGTCAAGGGGCCTGCGGGTTTAAAAATTGTTCCAGCTTCTTCAGGTGTTCAGCGTATGGCTTCGTTGAGTACGTCGGAACATGCAGGTTTGATTAATGCTTTTAATGAGTTAAGCGATCAAGTTGATGTATTAGTTATAGATACTGCCGCTGGCATTTCCGACACAGTGGTTAGCTTTGTACGCGCAGCCAATGAAGTCATTATTGTGGTATGCGACGAGCCCTCATCAATAACCGATGCTTACGCACTCATCAAACTTTTAAATAAAGAATATGGCCTGCAGCGTTTTAGAGTCGTAGCTAATATGACGCGTAACCCGCAAGAAGGCATTAGCATGTTTAATAAATTGAATACTGTTTGTGAAAAGTTTTTAGATGTCACTTTGCAATTTGTAGGGCAGGTGCCGTTTGATGAAAACGTGCGCAATGCTGTGCGCAAACAAAAAGCATTATTAGAATTTGCACCCTCCTCTAAGGCCGCCATAGCCATTCGCAGTTTAGCGAACACAGTTGACCAATGGCCGTTACCCAGCGGCCCAAGTGGACGTTTGGAATTTTTTGTTGAACGCTTACTCCATGCCGCTAATGCGCGCTATTAATTGTTGTTGTATTGACGCGCTATTAATTGTTGTTATTGAACAGGATGGAGATGTATGGGGCCCGTGGTAGTTGATAGGAAAGCCATGTACGATAAATCGGAACAAAATATTTTAAATCTTCGTGTGGAAGAACACGCCGTGTTGGTTAAGCGCATTGCTTATCACATGATGCTGCGTATGCCTGCCTGTGTTCAAGTGGAAGATTTAATTCAAGCTGGCATGATTGGTCTTATCGAAGCCGCACAAAAATATGACGGTTCACGCGGTGCTAGTTTTGAAACTTATGCGGGCATTCGCATTCGCGGTGCCATCGTTGATGAAATGCGCCGTGGTGACTGGGTACCTCGTTCAGTACATCGCAACGCGCGCCGCGTATCCCAAGCAATAAAAGTAGTGGAAGCTCGCACCGGGCGCGATGCGCGTGATGCAGAAGTAGCAGCAGAATTAGATATGAGCCTTGATGAATATTTCACAATATTACAAGACACCAACGGCAGCCGTTTATATAGCTATGAAGAAACTTTTGGCGACGAAGATAGCAGTATTGATGCAAGCGAAACCTGCAACGATTTTTCCAGCCCACTTGAAGGCATACAACGTGACAGCCTCAAAAAAGCCTTAGTAGATGCCATCGCACAATTACCTGAACGTGAACGTATGATCCTTGCACTTTATTACAATGAAGAACTCAATTTAAAAGAAATTGGTTTAGTGTTGGGCGTAAGCGAATCGCGTGTAAGTCAAATTCATAGCCAAGCTGCAGCGCGCTTAAAGTCACGTTTGTCAGGCTGGCATACTGATAAATAAACAGATATCAACGCTGTCTAATGTTTGCTCGGTTTGTATGGATTTAACGCGCGAAGTAATAAAAAAATGCTTTTAGAGTCAAAAAACTGGCTAGATTGATAACACTGGCTAGACTAACAATAAAGCAAATTCCTGCAGATGTAACGGAGGTTTCCTTTGGATAAAAACATGAAAATCTTAATTGTCGATGACTTTTCGACAATGCGGCGGATCATTAAAAATCTGCTGAGAGATTTGGGGTTTACAAATACTCATGAAGCTGATGATGGTGTAACCGCCTTGCCAATGCTCAGGAGTGGCGACTTTCAGTTTTTAGTCACTGATTGGAACATGCCAGGTATGACGGGCATTGATTTATTGCGCGCCGTACGGAGCGATGAAAAACTTGCGACTTTGCCCGTGCTTATGGTCACTGCCGAAGCCAAGCGCGACCAAATTATTGAAGCCGCACAAGCTGGCGTAAATGGCTATGTGGTAAAGCCATTTACTGCACAGGCACTTAAAGAAAAAATCGAAAAAATCTTTGAGCGTGTTGGTTAGAATTTCATAATCTGCCTTTTACGCTTTGCCGCCTCAATCAAAAAAATAAGGCATTTACATGGCATCCGACATGCGAATAGGTTTCGATAGTCGTTTAACTAGTCCTAATAGTGAT
>JANPKH010000174.1:0-16645 GCA_031425935.1 Gammaproteobacteria bacterium
TGGATGGAGCAAGAAGTAATATTTGAAGTTTTACAAACTTGGAAGGGCGGCTTTAAAGTAGGTGAAAAATTAAAATTCAATACCGTTGTTTCAAGTGGTTGTGGAGTAAGTGTAGACAATTATGATCACTGGCTTGAAGAAGAGCTCTTGAAAGAAAATCCTGAATCAGTATATCCAAAGCTTTCAGGTGTTTGGCTAATTTATGCATATGAAGAAAAGGAGTTTAAGCTTGAAGCCGTTGGTAGAACCAAACCTTTTGAGTTTGGCGGCGCGCAAGATCTTGACAAGCTTTACAAGTTATCTAAAAAAAGTAAGTAGTAGAAAACATTATTAACAAGTCGTTCCAGCACCGCTCGGCACTCCTTGCCTGCGCTGGACAGTTTTTAAGTCGCAGTTTTATGGTTTTGCTGCGCAAAAGTGTTCCATAAAACCACAACTTAAAAACTGCCGCTGAACTCGGCGTTATAGAAAAAACGGGGAATCGATTTGAAATCATACGTAATTTTTTCAACGGTGGTCGCACTTGCTACGTCCATTGGTTTTATATCTGGTTCATTTTTTGAAAAATACAATCAAAAAGAAGCTCTATTAGCCTATAGTTTGAAACTCCAAATGAATTTTAATGTGCTTAATTATTACTTAACAGTAAAAACATCAGCTATGGCCGTTGAAGACCTATCATCTGTCACGTCAGAAGAAGGCATTAAAATAATAGAGAAAAAATGGATAAACCGGCTAAGATCCGATGTTGGTGTGTTTCAAAGTGCATTTCTTGAGTCCAAACAGGTAGGAATAAACACTCCGGTTTTTAATATGTTTAAGGATGAAGTCGAGAAACTTGACGAACAGTATAATTTGGAAGTTATGTCGAGAAATTAAGACTATAACAAGCGACTGTGGTTAAATTTAATGTCCGCTCCTGGCCGTTTTATGAAGTTTGTAATTTAGAATTAGTCCGTGTATTTGCCAATACATTAAATATATATTTCACTTTTATTTAAGTGGAAAGTTAAGGTGTTGTTACATAAACGTTTTTATGTTGTTATGCCTTAAATTATCTGTAAATATACGGCTCAGGCCGCTGAATAAACTGTTAGTTTTCTCTAGGAGGGCGTATGTTCACGAAAAAACAAGCAAATGAGGTATCTGAAGCGTTAATTAACAATCAAACTTATGCGCTTAATTCAAAGGCAAAGCCAGTTAATCGGTTTTACAGATTTGAAGAATTAAAATTTTTCGAGCCTTACAAACGCAAAGCTATAGTGGCTGAAGCTCACGCCTTTGCAATCCGTCAACCTAGTTGCATCTATACAACTTTAACTGCACTGATAGCAATAGTGTTAACAGGATATTTCTTTGAGTCTAGTGACACTACAATTAATTTTATCTATTTTTTATCGGTTCCAACAATGTTAGGTATGTACTCGATTCATTTTTTAAAAAGAAAATTAATGTTAGTGTATATAAAATCAAAGATCGAAAGCATTGTTATCGCTAGTAGTAATGAAAAAAACTAACAAGCGACTGTGGTAAAAAAACCAACTAAATTACTTGGTCTTCTAGTTACCTTGGCAGTCGCCAACTTCCGCTTTCGGCCGTTTTATGAAATTTGTAACTTAGATTTAGGGCCGCATATTTCCCAATATATTAAAACGTATATTTCCATTTTTATTTGCGTGAAAAGTTAAGGTATTGTTAAATAATATTTTTATGTTGTTATGACTTAAATCATCTACGGTTTAGGCCGCCGAATAAACTGTTATGTGTTTCTCGAAACGTTAGTTCGTAAATCCAGCTGTTGGAAAGAGATATTAGAAAATGAAGCCAAAGCTTTCTGGAGGCCTAGTGCACGAATTGCCCGCTGATTTGGCTAAGGCCTTAACTGAAAAGGACATAATTAATACTTGGGAAGCCTTATCGGCAATTGGCCGCAACGAATTTATTTGTTGGGTTGAAGACGCCAAACAAGCGAAGACTAGAATAAAACGGATCGTGCGAGTTACCGAGGAGCTTCTAGAAGGGAAAAAGCGACCTTGCTGCTGGGTAGGGTGTATACATCGCACGGACAAAAAGCCTAGCAAGTGGCAACAGGATGTTTTGATAGATAAAAAACCAAAAAATCAGTAACAAAGTAAAATGAAGCCTACATATAACAATTAGCTGCACGCGGACCTATATTGCTACGCTCGTTTTGTGTAGTCGCTGCGCTCCATTTTACACAAAACGCTCTCCGCAATATGAGCCAGTGAGCTAGGCGTTAGAAACTAATCGGTCTTCGAGAATGGATGAATTCTTTTTTTCTGCACTTTTCTTTGGTCTTGCTGCAGGCTTGAAACCGGGTCCTTTAGGAATTATTGTAATTCAGCAAACTCTAGCAAAGGGCCTGCGCAATGGTTTTTATGCCAGTTTTGCTCCATTCATAACTGACGGCCCAATTATTATTGCTGTTTTCTTAATGCTTTCTAACTTTAAAAATATTGATATTTTTTCTGCAACGCTATGTCTAGTAGGTGGGTTATATTTAATTTGGTTGTCACGAAAAATATTGTTAGTTAAAGAAATTGATTTATCCAAAGCTCTTGAAAAAGAAAGCTCTCTTTTGCTTGCAGTGAAAATTAATTTTTTGAACCCAAGCCCTTATATTTTCTGGTTTACAATTGGTGGAGCTTACATCCTACGAGGAAATGCATTTCAAAGCAGTGTGTTTATCTTCACAGCTATTTTTACGCTTGCTTCGTCAAAGTTTCTTGTTGCAATTTTAGCTTATTTTTTTAGGCCGTCCCTAGAGAGCCATGGTTATCTTTTGGTTATGAAAGTACTGGCTACAATAATGGTGGTTTTCGGCATTGAATCCATTTATAAAGCGTATTTTATTTTTAAAAATAGTGGTTTTGCGCTCAAAGCTTATTTCTAACGAGCGACTGCGGTTAAATTAATGTCCGCTTTTTGCCGTTTTATGAAGTTTGTAACTTAGATTTAGGCCGTGTATTTCCAATATATTAAAACATATATTTCCATTTTTATTTGCGTGAAAAGTTAGAATGTTGTTACATAAATATTTGTATGTTGTAATGACTTAAATCATCTGTAAATATACGGCTTAGGCCGCTGATTAAACTGTTAGTAGCTCAGGCTAATTTAAAATTAGGTTCCGTTGATAAAAACAATAAACTTGTATAAATGGGAAGTAATAGAAAGTGGATAATACAATCAGTAACAGTTCGGTCATACATCGGGGGAGGTTTGTTGCTCTGGATGTTATTCGCGGTATTGCTATTTTAGGGATGATTTTGGTGGTTAGCCCTGGATCATGGGAACACAGGCTCGCTTTTCTCGATCATGCTGCGTGGGAAGGTTATACACCGGCAGACCTCGTTTTCCCCTTATTTCTATTTGCTGTTGGCGCTGCAATGTCATTTGGTTTTCCTTCTGGTCGAACAGCGAGAGATGAAACCCTACGTGTGATACGCCGCGGATCATTGCTGATAATTCTCGGTTTGTTTCTCAACTTGTTGCCGTCTTTTAATTTTGAAACGCTTCGTATTCCTGGAATATTGCAGAGACTCGCGCTTTGCTATGTTTTCGCATCGCTTATCGTGTTTGGCCTAGCGCAGCTTTCAGGCAAGCAAAGAATCATCAGCTATAAACACATCATTATCTCAATCATCGCTTTATCTATAGGTTGGCAATTTGTGTTGAACTTTACATCTGCTCCGGGTTTTGAAATGGGCGATGTTAGCCAGGGTGGAACGCTCGCGTCCTGGGTGGACAGGCAAGTTTTTGGCATCGCTCATTTATGGCCTTATGGAACAGACGCGAAAGGTCAAGTTGTATACGATCCAGAAGGTTTACTCGCAACATTCCCTGCAACTATCAATGTATTGTTTGGCGTATTGGTTGCGGATTGGTTAGGCCGCGATGTGAAACCAAATAAATTGTTTATTGCATGTGGAATTGGGTTGGCTTTGGTAGTGGTCGGCCATATTCTTGACACAGTTTTTGTGATTAATAAGCGTATTTGGACACCTAGCTTCGCATTTGTTTCCGCCGGCTGGTCGATTACCCTTTATGCTCTTGTGATTTTTGCGCTTACGAAAAAAGCAACTGAAACAGTGTTGTTACCTTTAACTATTCTTGGTGGGAACGCAATTCTCGCGTTTTCTATTTCACAGGTGTTGAGTGCATACGCAGGAATGCAAATCGCTGGCACCAGCCCACAAAGCTTCTTCTTCGAATTGCTGCAGAGCCTTCTTGGAAACCCTTTATTAGCCTCCTTTATGTGTTCAGTGCTGGTGTCATGTGCGGTTGTTGTACTAATTCACCCTCTCTATAGAAAAAGTATTCATATTAGGCTCTAAACAATTTCAGTTATCAACAGACAAAACCGAACGATCTATATACTTTCCTTTTGGGGTGGCGGCGCTCTAATCGTCGTTATATGTCAATGCCCTGCACAAGACTTTTTGAATTTAAAAATGAAACGTTGTTTGTGAGTCTGCGTTTAAAAAATTTGGGACAGCAGTGACTTTGCCCCCTTTAATTGTTTACCTTTTTTGTATTTAATTTTTTATATTATTTAGAGCGGAAAAAAATAGCGCGCGTAAATTCTTGATCCTTTTCCATCTTCAGTATGTGTCCAAACCAATACGCTTCTGCCGTTGAGACTTGCCGCCACACTAGGTTTATCAGCAGGGCCCGCCAGATTTTCGGCAAGCACCGATGAACCCCAAGTGCCGTTGGTGTAGCGATTCATCCAAAGATCTTGAGATGTTCGATCGGCACTTCGTTGCGCCCAGGCAACAATCACATTGCCAACGCCATCAACAGCTGTCGCAGGCAACGCTAGGACTTCAAGAGAATTCGCAGGTTTCAACGGCGTCGCAGATGTCCATGTAGATATAGTTCTTACGCTGGCCTGGACCGAGTTGTCCTCCCTACCCCAGACAGCCACTGTCTGACCAGAAGCATTTGAATTAATAATTGGACGACTGATTAAAGCACTTTCTACCGGAGGACTTATTGGAGTAGCGGTGCTCTGCCAAGCGCCTTGATAAGGCTTATAAAACAAAGTGCTTTGAGATTTGCTCGCGATAAAATCCCACTGACCCCAAAATAAAAGTGCGCTGCCTGTTGCATCACCGGTCACTACAGGAAAATCAAAACTCTGACTGGTACCAGCATCAAGAACTAACATCTGCGCAGTACCCCATGCAGTACCGCTATAACGATTTGCCCAAATAGCGCGATCGTTGCCACCACTTCTTAGCCAAACAACCAACGCCTCACCACTTGTAAACATATGAATTTTAGGATCGCCATCTAGAGTGCCGACGCCATCATTTTCTTCAATCTTGGCTGCCGTACTCCAACCTGACGCTAACGTATAACGGTTGGCCCAAATACTGAATCGACCAAAAGGCGCATCGAGCTGCGACCAAACAGCAAGTGCATTACCCGATGAATCTATACCAACTTCAACTTTGCCTGTAGCAGCTTCGTCAGTTTCTATTTTTGTTTCTGCAGCCCACCCGGTTGTTGGATCGTAAGTTTTTGCCCACACATCGTAAGCACTAGTTGAGGTAAATTGAGTCCAAATCACTGCCGCTTTACCTGTGGTTGGATCTATCGCAATTTTTGGCCCATTTGAATTTCCATTAACGCTGCCAGCATCAGACTCTAAAAGTGCAGCCTCACTCCAACTGGTACCATTAAAACGACTAAACCATAAACTGTATGCAAAGGTTCCTTCATTCAGCTTCAACCAAATAGCAATTGCATTGCCCTGTGCATCCATCACCACTTGCGCTTCGTCAGCTCCATCGGTTGAGAGAATCTGAATGTCTGAACTGATGACAGAACTCACACTTGAACTCATTGCAATACTTGAATTAACTACCGAAACCGCACTTGAAGAAATCAGCGAAATTGATGCGCTACTCGATACAGAACTCGAGACATTGCTCGAAGAGTTTTGACTGGATGGCTTTGGTGCTCCACCGCCTCCGCCTTCTCCACCGCACGCAGATAAGAATGCAAAAATCGAAATAAATAAAAGATATTTAGTCATGATATAGGTCACAGAATTGGTTAACGGAATGGATAAAAAAGTCATTTTCATTAGAAACATTTATAACGTCCAACATTACAATCTCTTTGAAGTAAACTCACTCGTTGTCAGATCTGATTGGTGACAAAACTACTGACTCTATTTAGGCACTAATAGAATTCTGTTATTGCTGTGCTGTGGTTATATTTTTTGGCAAAGATATTTGTTTTGAAAACAACAAGCGATAGATCCAGAAGATGGCGATGATGACAATTAGCGTTTGCGGAATCGACAACAAAGGATTTCCTCGTACTGACTCAGGAAACACAATTGATCCAGGGCCGGTAAAAAGCGACGAGGTTGCAAAAAACAGCGCACAGCTCATCCTCCAAGCATGCCTGACAATTCTGTGCTTACCACGAACACCGCCGCGTTTAAGGTTATTAGCATCAAGAAGCATGGCGATAAATGCTAAAGCAGAAAAGAAAAAATAAGCCTCCTTTGGCGGTAAGTCTTCTGCTGCACTCGGGTTACTGACCGCGTCATAACCCATGATCAGGCAAGCAATAGAAATGCACAGTGCGACCACAGGCGCTAGGATGTCTAAAGATCCAATTCTGGGTTCAGAACGATGGATAGTGGACCAAGCAGATACAACCAAATAGATAATAAAGAATACAAAAAGAATTCCCAATGAAGAGATGCTGCCAGGTGAAAACCACGCTCCTGCTGCAACAAGCGGCCCCATTAATACGATTGAGCCTACGAACAATCGGCCTGCTAACTTGTGCTGTAAAGAACCCTTGCTCAGCAAAAGTGCCGCAACGCCGCTAAACACAACAACTGAACCAGTTAGCATATGCGCAGCCATTAGTAATGAAATGTCCAACATTTATTGATCTACCAAGGCCATTGAATTTAGGATGCTACCATGTTAAAAAGCATGATCAATTCACTTAAAACGCCTATGGATATACAAATACGCATGAGCTGGAATTCAACACAATTCGATTGGAATTACGTAAGGGCTTTCTTAATCACAGCTGAGGAGGGCTCGCTTTCTGCGGCAGGGCGCATACTTGGAATTGCTCAACCGACCGTGGGTCGTCAAGTCGCTGCTCTGGAGAAAGAGTTGGATGTCACTCTATTTGACAGGGTTGGTAAACAGCTAGTGTTGACTCAGATTGGTCTCGAATTAGTTGAATACGTGCGCCAGATGTCAGAGGCTGCTTCTCGAGTTTCATTGGCGGTCAGTGGTCAATCGCAGGAGTTGGATGGCGAAGTTTGCATCTCTGCGACTGATTCAATAGCTGCGCTCTGCTTACCTCCCATAATTAAGAAATTACGAGTGTGTTACCCAGGCATTAAAATTAAAGTTATTGCGTCCAACGAACTTAGTAATTTGGGTCAGAGACAAGCGGATATCGCCATCCGAAATATCCAACCCACTCACCCAGACCTTATCGCAAAGAAGGTTTGTGATGCAGCGGCACGCCTCTATGGGTCTAAAGAATATATCGACAAATTAGGTCGGCCCATTACCATTGCCAAACTTAACCAAGCAGAGTTTGCATGGTTTAATCGAAGCGCTGAATCGGCAATGCCTCTGCGTAAATTTGGTCTATCAATTACGCCAGAGAATTTTACAGTAGTCTCTGAAAACCATTTGGTACAGTGGGAGAATACGAAACTAGGAATTGCACTTGGACTTATGATAGAAGGCGTTGGAGACAAAGAACCGCTTGTCGAGCGTGTACTTCCTGAATCTGAAGTCATTATTTTCCCGATCTGGCTGGTTGCTCATAAGCAACTCAAGAGCAGTAAGCGTATTCGCGCTGTATTCGATTTGCTATCAGACTCGCTGGCAAAACTATCGGTGGTTGACGCAACTCTAAATTAGGTTAACTTTAAAAAGTCATGTTTTAACGCACAAAGTGCGTCCAAAAGGACACTAACTCTTAATAGTCACCTTCAGTATTTGCCAACACCGTAACCAAGTTATTTTCTTTCCAGATAGTCATGGAGAAATCCTGCTCATAGATTGGTTGCGGGGTATCACCACGGTTGATACTTTACTCGCCCAAAACGGGTAAGGCACGACTAGGTATGCGACCGTCGAAAAAGAGCATCAGAAGCATGGTACAAAAGCTTCATGTGATGACGACAAGCTCTCGCTCGTGCATGGATACCACAGAAATGGTAAAGCAATTAAATCGCACACTGGTTGGATGGGCTAACTACTTTTCAGTGGGTACTCATCAGCAAGCTTTTCGTGCAATTGATAGTTATACCGTCATGCGGTTGCGTAAGTGGCTGCGACACAAACACAAAGTTAGGGGACGTCGAGGTGGGACATTTCCCCGTCACAATGAGAAAGAAATCTCTTAGATTACCAGATCAATCCACACGTAAAGTATTTGTTGTCCATTAGTTATGCCTGTTATAGCAAGGAAGCATATGCAATCGTATCAACATTGTTGACACGCGCGAGGTGCGTGCGTAGTATCTACTATGTGTATACATAAGTGAGGTATTTTATATGCAACAAGTAGAAATTCAAAAGTGGGGAAATAGCGCCGCAATTCGCCTCAACAAAGGTATGTTGCAACAAATATCGTGCGATATAGGGGCAAAGTTCGAAGCAGTGGTGCAAAACGGTGGTGTTTTTCTAAAGCCCATAAAAGCGCCTGAGTATTCGCTAGAGATGCTCCTTGAAACCTGTACCAAGAGCAATACAAAAATTGATAGCGAAGATAGAGCTTGGTTGAACGCTAAATCTATCGGCAAGGAAGTGTAATGACTAAACGCAAAAAATATATCCCAAGTCGGGGTGACATCATTTATACCGACTTCGATCCGGCAGCGGGTAAAGAACAAAATCTTGAACGTCCTGCATTAGTGCTTTCGCCTGAACCCTTCAACAACAAAATTGAATTGGCGTTAGTTGCACCCATTACTTCAAAAATTCGTGGTCATGGGTTCGAGGTAATTCTGGAAGGCACAAAAACAGAGGGTGCTGTTCTTTGCCATCAAGTTAAGGTTATTGATTTTGAAGAGCGTGGCTGTAAATTTTTAGAAAAAGCGCCCGACAAAATTGTTTTGGACGTCTTGGCGAAGGTTCGTTTATTAGTTAGTTAATTTCAGAAGGAGATTTTAATGGCTTTCTCAGCGCTTACCGAAAATGAATTTATTGCAGTGGCAGACTGTTTCTTTGCTCGCGGCATTGATGCAAAGGTTGCAGGCCAACAGCTTGGATATATCGAGCTTGTGGCCGAACAAGAAAACAAATCAGCTTTTGAAGTATTCGAATCGTTAAAAACAACATTAATTAATGTATTGGAAAACATCAAGTGGTAGCTTTGTCCAGAAAAGTTATCTCTTTGATTGTGCTACTGAAATATCCTTTCCAAAGATAAAATAATAACTCACTTAATGTTGAGCTGATTGAGTTTAGGGATACATACATGATACGTAGCTTTATTTATATACATAAATACTTTTCATTATTACTGCTATTTTAGATGATTCGTTTCGCACGCAACCTGCTTCAGCGAAGCAGCTCACCTTAACATTTTCCCAAGCCGACAACTAACTCATGTTGCAATTTAAAACTACCGCTTAACTAAATGGCCATATGCAAGCCACGGCTTCCGATGTAAAAAAACGGAAACATTAAAAATATCATGAGCTAGAGAATTCAAAAAAAATTCTAAATGATATTTAAATTTACTATTTACTAACCGCACTTGCTGCCTCTATGTCTTGATCTACGCAGGTCTTCACAATTGCGTAACCATGGTTTCTCAATAGGGCGTAGCAATCATCGATTATTTTTTTATTCTGTCCAGGGTATTTGCTTATTGCAACAAAAGCTTCCATATCTCTTTCAATACATTGCTTTACCGTTGCAACGCCGTAGCCGCCCATTTGCGCCTGGCATCTCGTGCCTATCTCCTCAGCAATATTTTCTGCGAAGGCCATGTGAGACGAAAAACAAACAAGCAGTACTATTAGTTTATAGTTGCGCATTTTACACTTCCTATTTGTTATCTAGTGTTAAGCTCGGCTACTGGCCTAATGGCCAATTTGGTAATTAATTAAGCGACAAATGACATAAATTAGTTATTAATGATTTTATTGGCCGAGAAAACACTTAGCACTTTGTGAGACCGGCTCAATAGTTAATCTCGAATGCTAGTTTTTGCTAGCGGTAATTAAAGTAAAGACTATTTATTCTATGTATGCCAGTGCACATTACAGAACATTACGACCTTGTTTTTAAAGATATCTGTGACTTTTGGTTATTATTCGAATTGACAGTATTGATGCTTTGGCTGTCTTAGCACAGCAGAATAAATTCCTTCCGCAAAATTCCTGTGTACACCCTCAAACAAATTGGATTTGGATTTATTTTTAAATGGAAGCTTAAGCTACATCGCAGCGTGGGAGGGTTGTATGCGCACTGCCATCGGTCGCACCGAGAAGCACAATCAACATGATCAGAACATATTTCATGTTGGTTAAGACTGAGGGATAAAGAATTAATTCATCCGCAAAGCGAGCAGCAAAATATCCCGTTGGTTTGATTGAAGAGGGGTATTCCACCGCACTTACGCTCATCCATAATTTTGCGTACACTTCGTCTCATAACGCTATTTGTAAACGTTCGCGCTCCACTCTCTAGAGAAATGACACCATGTTAAACCCCGAGAAACCAAGTCTTCCGCGTGCGCTAATCGTCGCCGTGCAATTAGACGGTGTTAGCGATACTGAATTTAACTCGTCGTTGGTCGAATTGGCTGAGTTGGCAAAGACCTTGGGCCTTGAGGTGGTTGGTCAATTTACTCAGAGGCGTGCATCTTTCGACTCGGCGGCCTATATCGGTGTTGGGAAACGAGAGGAAATACGAGGCTTCTTAGATGGGCAGCAAGAGGCGAATGATGCGGTGGAGTTTATTCTTGTTGACCATGAAATCTCGCCGTCCCAAGCGCTTAATCTTGAAAACGAAGTGGGTTGCGAGGTGATGGATCGCACGGTTGTCATCCTCGAGATTTTTCATCGTAACGCCAGCTCACATGCCGCAAGGATACAAGTTGAGATCGCACGCCTGACCTATATGGCGCCGCGTCTGCGTGAGGCGGCCAAGCGCGAAGGCCCTTCAGGACGGCAGCGCAGCGGCACCGGTGGGCGGGGCTCAGGTCAGTCGCGTAACGAAATGGACAGGCATAAGGTGCGCGACCGTATTGCCGAGCTGCAAAAAGAAATTGATGCGATGGAGGCGGGGCGCGAAACCCAGCGAGCGCAACGTCAGGGACAAGCCGCGCTAGCCCAAGTGGCACTGGTCGGTTATACGAATGCGGGTAAATCTACTTTGATGCGCGCATTAACCGGCAAAGACGTATTAGTTGCCAATAAATTGTTTGCCACACTCGACACTAAGGTTCGTACCTTGCACCCGGAAACTGTGCCCAAAATTTTGGTGAGTGACACCGTGGGGTTTATTAAAAATTTACCCCATGGTTTGGTAGCCTCGTTCAAATCAACGTTGGACGAAGCTCTTAACGCATCGCTATTGTTGCACGTTATTGATGCGGGCGACCCCGCGTTTGAGGCCCAGATAGAAGTCACCGATAAAGTCCTGGCCGAGATTGGCGCCGATGCAGTGCCACGCATTCGAGTGTTCAATAAAATTGATTATCTGGTGGATGCCGCCGCACAGGCAGAGCGTACCGCAGAGCTACAAATCAATTATCCCGGTTGTATTGTGCTGAGCGCGCAGCGTGAGGACGATATAAAAAATTTGCATCAAACTATTGTGCAATTTTTTCAAAAGGATTTGATTGAGTCAGAAATATTTTTACCCTGGTCAGCACAAGAATTACGCGGCGAAATCTTTGCTTCTTGCGAGGTGCTTGAAGAGCGTGCTGATGCGACAGGTGCATTTTTTCGTTTACGCGCTACACCTGACATGGTCGCTAAGCTGAGTAAACTCGCAGACGATGCCCGCTTTGACCGGTCTAAATCGGGTCGGTCTAAATAATGCACCCAGACTTTAATCCGTGAATACGATTATGCAATCAGACGCCAAAAAACTGGTAGAGAAACACAACAATCTCAATCACTCCGAACTGTTGAAAGTGGTATCACATATTCAACGAGAGCAAGGTGAGTGGATTCTGCACACGCTAATGCTGGAGGGTTGTGATGTGCCTTTTAAATTCAAGCGCAAAGGTAATTACCAAAGTTTAAAAGGTGCCAGAGTGAACATTACTTACTACCCGGAGCAGCAAGTTGTCGCGGGCATCACATTTGACGTTATGAAAGTCGTGCGGATTAAAAGAGGATGATGCAGGCAAGGCCGAGAGATTCTTATAAAGGACAGCTCATAACTGCCTAATAGCTGCAGAGACGATGAGTACATGATTATCAAGGCTAAAACGGCATTGCCTCCGAATAGAGGGGCATAATTACCCACTCAAATTTACATGGCGTTATCTATGGCACATCTTCCTATTCTGCACCTCACCTCGCGCCATCCATCGGCAATTCTGTTGCTAGTTCAGCTGACGGGAATGCTGCTGTATCCATTCATTGAAGGAACGCAAGCGGGGCTGGTTGCCTTCAATGCATTCGGCGTGACGGTGCTGACGCTCACCACTCGAATGGTGCGGCGTACCCCGGGGCTAACCTGGATTAGCGTCAGCCTGGCAACGGTCATCATCGTGCTGTTATTGCTACAAACATTTTTTTCAATGACGTACTTGCTGCCCTGGAGTTCGGGGCTGGAAGCGATTTTTTACTTCTATGCCGCAGGCAGTCTGATTGCTTACATGCTTGAAGACCTGCGTGCCACGACCGACGAACTGTTTGCCGCCGGCGCGACCTTTACCTTGCTGGCCTGGGGCTTTACCCACTTGTTCATGGTGATTCAGATACTTCAACCGGGCACATATGCTGCCGCCATCAACCCTCAGGACGTGCGTACCTGGACCGAGCTTAACTATCTTAGCTTTGCGCTGCTGTCGAGTACCGGGATTGGCGACGTTATACCGTTGACCCCACATGCACGCGCGGTGGCTAGCGTCGAAATGTTTGTCGGCTTGATCTACCTGGCGGGCGTGGTTGCCCGCTTGATCGGCCTGACGATGCAATCGCATCATGATGATGCGCCGAAGCCCTAAGCGGCTCTAACCCGGTAGCTGGATAAGTTTAAACCAAACTCGAATTGAGTCAGCACAGTGCGATGAATCTGCCGCGCGATCAATAAAATAATGTTTATATTAATTCCCTAAATTATGCCGAATTTTGCGTCATGTTTTGGGAAAAGAATCTGGATGTAACGATCGGATTTTTTTTGAAATATTTTAAGATCCTAGGATAAAAACGCGCATGTGTTTAAAGTTAACCTTATATACGTGACCCATTGAATATAGCGCTGCACTTTAGTTTTGTGTGTTGTCTGCTCCTGGCGTGCGACTTATAGTGTCCAATTTTCTAATTTCGATATGGGTGGAGAAATAAAATTCTAACAATAGTATTTAAAATTTTCTCAGCTATTCCGGCAATTTTGCTATTTATGTACTTTGTAGATGATAATCATAACCGTCTTTTAGTTTTAAAATATTTTCTAGGATTCGCAGTTACAATAATAATTATTTGGATTGCATATCTAATAGCTAATTATAAATATGGTAAGTAAAAATTTTTATCATTAATTTTAAATGAACATAGAAGGCTATTTGAAATGAATAAAAAGTGGATAATTATAATATCTATCGTTATGGTCGTAGCATTAATTGTTTTATTTATTTGTTATGGAATGCTTTTAGGCAGGCAGTATCATTAAAAAATTTATTTATTAGAGAAAGAAGGCAACATCAATTTTCGATGAGCTAATTGTTTTTCGGCTTAATAATATAAAGCCAATCAATAGCAATCAATAGGGACAGCAGTGGATCAGGCTCCATTGATTTTACAAAAAATAAAGTTGAAAGATCCGCAGGTGGAGCGACAATATCTTGCTCGGTAGAAAGTCGAAGGAATATTTGAAAGGATAAAATCAATGGAAATTGACGCAATTGATTTTTATCAGCGGGTTACACTTACCTAAGTGCCATTCGACAGCTTGGTCTTGTTGGTATTCTCTGCGTGTTCTCTAGTAGTTATGGCAAATCCCTGTACGACATATCGCACAATATGAAGTGATTTTGTCGTCTGGAGCATTTTTAATCGGCCAGTTAGAGTGCGCTACTCGATTTAATGCCTTCAATACACGTGAACGCAAGCCTAATCGAACTAAACGCAATTAAAAAAATAGCTCTCTAGGAGGAGATTATGGGAATATTTATTCTTTTGGCCCTTGGCTCAATGTTTTTGGTGTTCCTTCGGCGAAAAACCAGTGCACTCTCCAATAAATAAAAGCAATAAATTATTTTTATTTATTGTCGGTTGTACGCAGGCTTAGTTGTAGATAGGAAGTTTTCGGTTATAGGAGTATTTCAGAAACTTTTCCCCTGCCGTGACAAAGATACTTAGGTTATCATTCGTCGCTTGGAAGGCCTTCGGATTATCGGCGGTCGACGCTCACCTAGAGCGATCTGTATTAGCGCATAATGCGCGAAACTTACCAAATTCAGGAAGCCGAAATTATGCCTTTAAACTTAAATGACCTATCGTTGTTAATTGAGCTCGTGGAAAGAGAGCTTGTTGATCTAAGCGATAACATCACTAACGATGTAGAATTTGCGGACGATTACAAAGAGTTGTTTGTGCAGGTTGGAGTTACCTCCGATAACCTTCGGTCGGAATACAAATCACAATGGACGCAGGATTCCGGCTTCCCACCCTACGAAGAACTAATCGCTGAGATTGAAGAAATGTTTACAGAAGACGTGAGGAAAAAACCATGAGTAAAAAAGCAGCTGGTGCAGGTATTGGCATAGGTACTATTGTCGCGTTAATTCTATCTTGGTCCGCTAACAAGTCCATTCTGTGGCTGATTATCCATGGCTTTCTAGGCTGGATTTACGTGATTTATTACATGGTGTTTAAATAGCTGCGTAGGGGTTTTATTCAACTCCAAGGGTGGTTTATAAATGGTTATTCAATCAGTTTGGTTGCTGCATCATAAAGCGTCTTTAACACCCGATTCACCCATGAATCAAGACGGTTCAACGTATATGCAGGGTATAGGGGTAGTGCCTGCATCTAACATGAAAGAAGCCATGATGCTCTTCGAAGATTATTTGGCCGAGCAACACATGGCATTGTTGGAGCTTTGGAAGTGCGAGCAGTGGAGCCCAGAAAATTTTACCGGTGACATTTTAGAGAGCAGGCAAATAAATCGATCCGCTAGCAATGCGTTGGAGACAAATAAAATTTACTATGCCTGCGGCATTTCATCAGAAGCATGCGCGTGAAAATGAAATGGAAACACAGGCACGTGTGCTAGCAAATAAAAAACTCTATTCAACAGTGACTACCGCTTTAGTCGAAGCAGCAAAAAAATTAGGTGTTAGCGGCAGCGTAAACTTCTGGGTATTTAGCAACAATATAAACCCTAAACTACCTAAGCAAGATCTACATGACGCGTTGCTAAAAGATGGTAGCGCATCATCCGTAACGACTGACGATAAAACAAAGCATGTTTTTTTTGTGGGTTCAAATGATGGAATGGCGGAACAAAAAATTAAAACAAATCTTCATTTGGCAACATTGAAAGTTTAGCGTTAATCCTGGTCTAATTCCCATCACAAGAAAAAAGTGTGACACCTTATTTGCAAGCATTACAACCTTAATTGGAGTGCAAGAATTCAGGAATATTGGAAATGGGGAATTGCCAGAAAATGTTAATAATCAGTCTGATTGTCGGTGTGTTGGCATTGATAACTGCATGTTCATTTTTGGGCAAACAATATGCAACCGAACATTTGCCCCAGCTGGCCGACGTTAATTTCGGTCAAGATTATGAAATTCAACCGATTAGTGGTTATCCGGAATCAACACTTTCCCATATAAAAACCAATGACACTTATATTATCAGTACGCGATTGCGTACGTATGAATCGTCTCGTTGGCATCATTACTGGCGCATCGCAAATGACGGAAAATTGCTGGGATCATTTGCCAGTGACAAGATAAGTATGTTTTCTTTTGCGGGCATTTCATTTGAAGCAACAAGTTATAACGATTGGCCTTTAACCGGCGATAAACTTAACAAGCCTTATCGCCAAATAATTAATAGCAATGACATTGATCAACACACATTGAATAAGCTTTTCTCGGGTAGTGAGCAAATTTTATGGGATAGTGTTAATTCTTATAAAGAAAATGAAGCAAAGCTACAATATCACTTCTATCTGAAGAAGCAGAATCAGTGGACACTGCTGATTTCTGACAAAAAATTATTTAATAATCCACAAGCTACTTGGCCCCCAATATCCCATCTATACATCAATCGTTCAGATGTTGCAGATTCCCTTAACGATATGAATGAGGGATTACTCGATAAAAAACAAACTGATTCACTTTTCCCCTCGTCACAGATGGTTTGGAAAGATATCAGATTCACTCCAGACCAACCTGTTATCGATGTAATTC
>JANPKH010000175.1:0-2341 GCA_031425935.1 Gammaproteobacteria bacterium
ACCACATCGGAAGCAGTAATCCAAAAAACGGGAATACATAATTTATCAAGGAATCCTACTATGACAGGTGTCTTTATTCTATTCGATCCCTGCAACGCTTCCTTGCAGATCTCTCGCTTCGCATCCCCGAAAGAATCGGGACAGGCGGGAAGACAGCAGCTGTTGGGCTCTTGTTCATTGATGATCGGTTGTCGATGCGAAGCTGTCTTCCCGACGCAGGAGGGGTCTGCCTGGCGGTGCTGCGACAACCACATTAGATGGAGTAATCCAAAAAACGGGAATACATAATTTATATCAAGGAAGCCTACTATGACAGGCGTCTTTAATCTATTCGATCCCTGCAACTCTTCCTTGCAGATCCCTCGCTCTGCACTGGAAGCCAGCCGCTCCAGCAAACCGCCTTTAAGTCCTTTGTTTCCTTTGCGAGCTTTGTGTAAAACGCCCTACATCACAAGGTTCCTCACCAAATCTTCCCACACATCTGCTTTTCTGATAAGCGTGGCTTTGCCATCTTTAAGCATCACTTCAGCAGGTTTAAAACGACTGTTGAAGTTGCTGCTCATCTCAAAACCATAGGCACCGGCGTTGTGAAAAACAAGCAGGTCTCCTTCTTTCGTTTTCGGCAGCGAGCGATCGGAAGCGAACGTGTCGGTCTCACAAATATTTCCGACCACGGTATATTCTTTTAGCGGGCCGGTGGCGTTGCTGACGTTTTCAATTTTATGATATGCATCGTAAAACATCGGGCGGATAAGATGATTAAAACCTGTGTTCAATCCAATGAAAGCTGCAGAGGGCGTTTGTTTGATCACATTAACCGTAGACAGTAAATAACCTGCGCCACTCACTAAAAACTTCCCGGGTTCAAACCATACCTGCAAAGGTTTGCCATTGGGGTTCGGGTGATTGTCAAATGCTTCCTTTACTTTTTGTGCCAGCAGCGGAATGTCTGTTTCGGCATCACCGTCTTTATAAGGAACTTTAAAACCACCACCAAGGTCTATGGATGATAGTTCTTTAAAATGTGGAATAAGGTCGAACAGTACTTCGATTCCCTTTACAAATACGGCTACGTCTTTTATATCGCTGCCGGTATGGATATGTAGGTTCTGAATAAACAAGTCATGGGTTTCTACCAGCGCCAAAATCTCGTTGAGCTGCTCCACGGCAATGCCAAATTTGCTCTTGTCGTGCCCGGTAGAAATTTTCAGATTGCCACCGGCCATGATGTTGGGGCGTAAGCGAATGCCTACCGGATAACTATGTCCGTACTTCTTTCCAAACTTTTCCAGGTTGCTCAGGCTATCTATGTTGATGTTCACGCCCAACGATTGTGCTTCTTTGATTTCAGAAAAATGGATGCCGTTGGAAGTATATAAAATGTTGCGGGGTTCAAAACCGGCCAGTATGGCAAGCTTCACTTCGTTAATAGAACTGCAATCGATATTGCAGCCAAGGCTTTTGACATGTTTTAAGATGTTGATATTGGTGAGGGCCTTGCAGGCATAATAAAACCGGGTATCTGTTTTTGCGAAAGCGGTGGTTAGCTTTTTATATTGTGCAGTAATGTAAGCCGTATCGTACACATACAAAGGCGTACCAAATTGGGCGGCCAGGCGCTGAAATTCTTCTGAAGAAATATTGTTCATTCTTTAAAGATATTAAGTTGTTCTCTATGGCTCACTTTAAGTGCTGGTGCATTTTAAAAGCCCATGTAATTTTACAAATAAAAAAGGCATCCGGGTAAACGGTATGCCTTCTAAAAATTTTTTTACCGTAATTATTATCAGGCTTCTTCGTCTTTTTCACTTTTGGCTTCGGTCTCAGGAGTAATTGATTCATCTTCTGCATCCGCCCGTACTTCATTGTCTTCTTGGCCTTCCGGTTCTATTTTTTCTACCACGGTTTCCTCCACCAATTCTTCTTCTATCAATTCGCCCGTGTTTACTATAACCTCTTCTGCCGTTTCTTCGGTTACTGTAATTTCCTCAAAAGCTTCCTCTCTTGATAAAATTGTTTCGGGAGAAACAGCCGTACCGTTTTCAGCAGCTTCCTGTTCTTCTAATATTTCCGTTACAGAAGTTGCATTGGCATATTCTTCCATGAGCACTTCTCTTATCTTGGGCAGGTCGTCGGCACTGTTGATGCCGAAATAATCCATAAAAGATTTTGAAGTGTTGTAGATAAGGGGCTTGCCCACGGCCTCTTCATTTCTGCCGGAAATGATGATAAGATCTTTCTCTAGTAATTTCTGCACAGCATAATCGCAGTTCACCCCACGGATAGATTCAATTTCGCTTTTAGTGATAGGCTGTTTGTAGGCAATGATGGCCAGGGTTTC
>JANPKH010000176.1:0-14543 GCA_031425935.1 Gammaproteobacteria bacterium
TCGCAGTCCAATCACAGGAGACATTATTTTATGTATAAACGAAACGTTTAATCCGGCGGCAAATCAAATCCATATAAGAACCCATACCACAAGAAAACATAAGCTGAAACACCGCGACGCTTGAATTGTATTTTACCCCACATCTCAGCGGGTGTTTTACCGTTAAGATTATTGTGCGTCCTCACATGGTTATACCAATACCGAAATTCCATTAAGCATTTTTCGAGAGTAGTTTCGGTCATAATAACTTTACAAACATTTTTTTTTAATGTTCCAAACAATCGTTCAATTCTCCCATTCTGCCAAGGACATGCTACCTCCTTATGTTGTGGTTTAATCTTTAATATCCACAGCCCTGCGCGAAACAGCCTGGATTTAAAAACTGTAGTGGTCAAGTAAATTTGGCCACTACAGCTATACACCTTTACGATGATAAAACCTGGTTTCCACTTCTTCCGGTGAAATAAGTTCTCCAGCCCACAACCCGTTTTCTGGTGGGCAATACATGAGACTAAACATTATGTATCCCTTGCCCATGCCAATAGTGAATCTAAGCATATGCTGCGGCACGCCTCTAACCACAAAATCATTTTTATCTTTTAAATGGGAATGCATGCACTCAGCATCTCGTTTACAAAAGAATAGTGGAACGATCTGTTTATTATCTTTTGTCTTTTGAGGGGCAGCATAAAAAGTGCCTGTAATATTGCCATTTTTTTTTATTTCCATCACAACCCAAAAAGGCTCACCCAGGGAATCTGCGTTTGGTAAAGCTACTGATTCTATTCGTTTCCCCAGTAATATATTCAGCGTAGGAAGGTCATCCAGTTTAAGCAGTTGAATACCGTAGTGCTGCGCGTAGTCTATGGCGCCGCGCTGATAGCCTGATTTGCTTACAAATACAGCTTGAATATTACCAATATCAATTGCTTTAGAATGAAATTCCATCACCTCAGCTTTTTCCACCGGTCGCGATAGGAATTTGCATTCGATGGCGACCTTATGTATTAAACCAGCTCTTTCAAATTGATAAAAAATATCCACCTCATGTTTCGTGGATTTTCCCATCATGATCGCGTTCCTACTTACAACAACCCCTTCGTCTTTTAAATTGAGTAGGGATGAATAAACGTATTGAACATAGCTTTCTAAATCTATTGCAGAATTAATCATACATGTATCGTAATTGATGTCGAGCTTGCTCGAAGTGGTGGGTTGATTACTATTTTACTTCAATAAATTAAGAGTCATAGTGTGTTGGCGGGTTATCAATGAGCCATCGTAGCGTTGGTAACAATATAAGTGCCTCATTAAAAACGTCATTAAAGCCCGGTACATTCATCACACATTTGATAAGTGTACCGGGCTTTGTGTTTTTCTCTTCTCTTGAGTGGCTTTTAAATATGCTTTTCACACAACTCCTGCATTCGATAAAATAAATCGGCGAGGCCTGAAACTGCCCGTACAGGCAACTCAATATCCTCATTAATTTTACCGAGCAAACACCCGATCAAATAAATATTGTCCCGCAGTTGGTGAGCATTAGTTTCCGTTAGGTCATTTTGAATGTGTTGGCCAAGGGTTTCTAAGTATTCACCGTCGGGTGTATTGAGGTCGATGCAAGTGGTTTGATAGAGCACGTACTGAGAAGGATTGAGCGTGATAATACGATGGGATTCGGTGTTCGGTAGATGAGTAATGTTATCCATAATAAAGCTCACTATTAGGTTTTTAAACCACCTTCATGAGGTTGCAATTCATGGAGGTGGACTGAACGAGGTTGCAACCACCGGACCTAATAACACCGGCCCACCCGAGGGTGGCCTCGCCCAGCCACCATAACGAAGATGCAGCTGTGCCGAGGACACAAAGAACGCCATGCGTCATGTGCCTATTAGAATTAACGGGGGTTGCAGTCCCGGTAACGATTTGTCGTTACCGGGGCAGAGTAGTGGAAGGGGTTTTTACTGTCAACGAATAGAAGTTATGGAAAGTAGGGTTGGGATGTTCAATGTGGTACTGCTAAAATAGTTCGAATGGACAATATTCATCCCATCTTGTTTATCTCCCTTTTGCCGCTTAATTTTTGTTTAGTTTGAGGTATTAATAGACGCACCAAGAATGGCAAGAATACTGGGCTCAAAATGGCATATTCTGTTTGATTTAACGTTTGCCCTATAAAGACCAAATGTGTATTATTCGCGCCCTGTTTGCCCCCTTTTTTGCCCCATCGTGGTTGGAAAGAGGGAGAACCAGGGCGCACTGGAAAGGCATGATTCTATAAAAATCAATGGGTTACATAACTCTTAGGTTAGCTGGAAAGCTTCAAATATAGTTCGAGTCTCTCCGTCCGCACCATTTATATTTCTCGGAGTCGCGTTTGCGGCTCTATCTAATATGATCCAAACTTATCTCGTGAGGCAGACATGCAAGTTTCTCTTGAAACCACTTCTGGTCTAGAACGTCGTCTAACTATTGGCGTACCCGCTGCCCAAGTTGAAACGGAAATTGAAAAGCGTTTAAAAGAAGCTTCGCTCAATGTACGTATTAATGGATTTCGTAAAGGCAAAGTGCCTATGTCTGTTGTAAAACAACGTTTTGGTGGCAGCATCCGTCAGGAAGTTGTAGGCGATGTTATTAATCGGTCGTTTTACGCTGCTGTTCAAAAAGAAAATGTGAAGCCTGCAGGTCAGCCGTCTATTCAGCCTAAGCAGTTAACAGCGGGTAAAGATCTTGAGTATGTCGCCACTTTTGAAGTTTATCCAACTGTTGAGTTGAGCGATTTATCAGCGTACGAAATTACTCGTCATACCGCTGAAGTAACCGAAGCTGATGTAGACAACATGGTTGAAGTATTGCGTAAACAGCAAACTATTTGGAACACTGTTGAGCGAGCTGCAGCCGAAGGTGATCAAGTTAATATTAATTTTATTGGCACCAAAGGTGGTGTTGAGTTTGCTGGTGGCAAATCTGAAAATCATGACTTGGTTTTGGGTTCAAAATCTATGGTGCCTGGTTTTGAAGAGGGCATAGTAGGTTTGAAGGCTGGTAAAGAAAAAACAATTAAGGTTACGTTTCCGGCTGATTATCAAGCTGATGAACTTAAAGGTGCAGAAGTACAGTTTGTTGTTAAAGTAAATTCTGTATCTGAGGCCCAACTACCTGAATTAAAAAAAGAATTCTTCGCTAAGTTCGGTGTAGAAAAGGGCGGTGAAAAACAATTTCGCAAGGAAGTTAAGGCTAATATGGAGCGCGAGTTATTTAATGCGCTAAAAGCTAAAGTAAAAACTCAAGTGATGGATCTATTAATTAACTCCCACACTACGGAATTACCAAAAGCTTTGGTTGGTAATGAGATAAATGCATTGCGCGATCAAATGTTGCAACGTTTTGGCGGCCAAAAACAAAACTTTGATGTCAAATCATTGTTGCCCGACACTATGTTTCAGGAAGAAGCTCAGCGCCGTGTGACTTTAGGTTTAATCGTTGGCGAGATTATTAAATCAGCCAAATTAACCCCAGATGCAAAACGTGTACGCTCAATGATCGAGGATATCGCCTCTACTTATCAAGAGCCTAAAGAAGTAGTTGAGTATTACAGCAGCAATCGTGAGTTATTAGCTGGTGTTGAATCAGCAGTGCTAGAAGATCAAGTAGTTGATCATATTCTTGCTGGTGCGAAAGTGGTTGAGCTTTCTTCAAATTACGATGAAATCATTAAGGCTAACGCTCAGCGCTAAGTTTTAACAGCAGCATAAAAAAGCCGCAAAGCGTTTGTTTTGCGGTCTTCCTTCCTAGTAATTTCTGCTCAATTTACGCGTGATACTGGCATATAATCAAATCACAGGTTAAGCTCCATATTGTCAATTCTGTCCCCTTTGGTCCCCCTGTTTGACAGTGGCACCAAAAGTTGTTGTAACCCCTGAATTAGGTAAAAGGCATTATGTCTTACGATTACTCAAATAAAACATCATCAATTATAACGAATGAGACCTTGGCGGCCGGTGGCCTTGTGCCTATGGTTATAGAGCAGACGGCACGTGGCGAACGCTCATTTGATATTTATTCACGCTTACTTAAAGAACGAGTGATTTTTTTAGTTGGCCCAGTGGAAGATTACATGGCCAATTTAGTTGTCGCACAACTGCTTTTTTTGGAAGCTGAAAACCCAGATAAAGACATACACCTTTATATAAATTCACCAGGTGGTTCGGTAACTGCCGGCTTGTCAATTTATGACACCATGCAATTTATTAAGCCGGACGTAAGTACTATGTGTATCGGTCAGGCTTGCAGTATGGGAGCCTTTTTGTTGAATGCCGGCGCTAAAGGTAAGCGTTTCTGCTTGCCCAACTCACGGGTAATGATCCATCAGCCTAGTGGTGGAGCTCAGGGTCAAGCTTCTGATATACATATACAAGCAAAAGAAATTTTAACTATTCGTACGAAATTGAACCAATTAATGGCATCACATACTGGCCAGACTATTGAGAAAATTGAATTAGATACAGAGCGCGATAATTTTATGTCTGCAGATCAGGCTAAAGATTATGGTCTTATCGATAACGTGATAGGTAAGCGTGCAAGTTGATTTATTAAACTTGGCCTTGATAATGTTTAATTTGACCCTATTGTGTGTATGTACCAAGTATATCTAGGCAGATTTTTTGCTTACTTTAGACGGAGTGGCTCCAATGACCGATCACACGAGTGATACTGGCGATAAAAGTGGAAAATTATTGTACTGCTCATTTTGCGGAAAGAGCCAGCACGAAGTCCGCAAGTTAATTGCAGGCCCTTCAGTATTTATCTGTGATGAATGCGTAGATCTTTGCAACGATATTATTCGTGAAGAAATTCAAGAAAATGTCGCTGAAGGAGCGTCAGATAAATTACCCAAGCCACACGAAATTTCGGCAATTCTGGATCAGTATGTAATAGGGCAACGCCGTGCTAAAAAAGTGTTGGCGGTCGCAGTTTATAACCATTACAAACGGTTACGTTTGGGTGCTAAGTCAAAAGATAAAGAGCCAGTTGAGTTAGGCAAAAGTAATATTTTATTGGTTGGTCCTACTGGCAGTGGTAAAACTTTACTAGCTGAAACTTTGGCGCGTATGCTCGATGTGCCTTTCACTATTGCTGACGCCACAACCTTAACTGAAGCTGGTTATGTTGGTGAGGACGTCGAAAATATTATTCAGAAGTTGCTTCAAAAATGCGATTACGATGTAGATAAAGCACAGCAAGGCATTGTTTACATTGACGAAATTGATAAAATTTCACGTAAATCAGATAACCCATCTATAACGCGTGACGTTTCCGGTGAAGGTGTACAACAAGCACTGTTAAAGTTGATTGAAGGTACCATTGCCTCTGTTCCCCCACAGGGTGGTCGTAAACATCCCCAGCAAGAGTTTTTACAGGTTGATACCTCCAACATTCTATTTATTTGTGGTGGCGCTTTTGCGGGTTTGGATAAGGTTATTCGCGATCGCTCGGAAAAAGGTGGGATAGGTTTTTCTGCTGAAGTAAAAAGCAAAGATGAAAAACGTAATTTTGGCGAAACACTACGCGATCTTGAGCCAGAAGATTTAGTTAAATATGGGTTAATTCCTGAATTTGTTGGTCGTTTACCGGTATTGGCTACCTTGGACGAGTTGGACAAACAAGCATTGGTACAAATTTTAACTGAACCTCGCAATGCATTAACAAAGCAATATGCTCGCCTGTTTGAAATGGAAGGTGTTTCCATAGATTTCCGCCCTGATGCGCTAGAAGCAATAGCTTCACGTGCGATGGAAAGAAAGACTGGGGCCCGAGGTTTACGCTCGATTATGGAAAATGTGCTTTTAGATACTATGTACCGTATTCCATCTGAAGAAAATGTGGTTAAAGTAGTGGTAGATGAGTCAGTTATTAAGGGCGAGTCCGAGCCTCTATTGGTTTATGAAAATCCCGAAAAATTATCAAAAACTGCCGATTGATAAATTGCACCTCAGGTACTGATGTAGATCAAAGAGCGCTAAGTTATTTAAAGAGCACTTTAGTTAATAAAGAGTAAAGTGCTCTTTATTATTTATATATTACAAACTTGTAATTTTAAAAATATCCCCCATTCTTAGAGCATGTTTATGAAGTTTTAACTTCACTAAAAGAGGATGCCTAATGGAAACACAAGATTTTGCTTCATCTCCCTTCAATGAATTGCCTTTACTGCCTTTACGGGATGTCGTGGTTTATCCACATATGGTTACACCCTTATTTGTAGGGCGTCAAAAGTCTATTGAAGCTCTTGAAAAAGCCATGTCGTTGGATAAACAAGTCCTTTTAGTTGCTCAGAAAAATCCGTCTGTGGACGATCCTAAAGCGGAAGATCTTTATAGTATTGGTACTGTTGCATCCATTCTACAATTGCTGAAATTACCTGATGGAACTGTCAAAGTTTTAATTGAGGGCAAAGCACGTGCTCAAATTGAAAAAATTGATGACATGGACAACTATTTTCGCGCCCAGGCTCGTCCTTTAGAAGAGATAAGTGTTACTGGTTCGCAAGCTCATGCAATGGTCTCAGCGGCTGTTGCACAATTTGAACAATATGTGAACCTTAGTAAAAAAGTTCCAGCAGAAGTCATTACTTCTTTATCCGGAATCGATGACCCCGGTCGTTTGGCTGATACAATTTCAGCGCATATTTCACTTGAATTGCCGCAAAAACAAGCCATTTTAGAAATTATTGATGTTCGTCAGCGCCTCGATCATTTATTAGGATTAATGGACACAGAAGTTGATGTATTCCACGTCGAAAAGAAAATTCGTGGTCGCGTTAAAAAGCAAATGGAGAAAAGTCAGCGTGAGTACTATCTGAATGAGCAAATTAAAGCTATTCAGAAAGAGCTTGGCGAAATGGGTGAAGACGTTACTGAAGTTGATGAAATAGAACGTAAGATTGTTGCGGCTGATATGCCAAAAGAAGCCGCTGAAAAAACACGCGCTGAAGCCAATAAATTGAAAATGATGTCTCCTATGTCAGCTGAGGCTTCAGTATTACGTTCTTATATTGATTGGATGGTTAAGGTACCTTGGACCAAGCGTAGCAAAGTTCGTTACGATTTGGCTCGGGCGGAAGAGGTTCTGAATAAAGATCACTATGGTTTAGATGAGGTTAAAGAGCGGATCCTTGAATATTTGGCGGTTCAGCAGCGGGTTAAAAAAATTAAGGGCCCTATTTTGTGTCTGGTCGGTCCTCCCGGTGTAGGTAAAACGTCTTTGGGTGAATCGATTGCTCGTGCCACTAATCGCGAGTTTGTTCGCATGGCTCTCGGCGGGGTAAGAGACGAAGCTGAAATCCGTGGCCATAGACGAACCTATATTGGATCGTTGCCAGGAAAACTGATTCAGAAAATGGCTAAAGTTGGAGTAAAAAATCCGCTATTTTTATTGGATGAAATTGACAAAATGGGCATGGATAATCGTGGCGATCCTGCGTCGGCACTTTTAGAAGTACTTGATCCTGAGCAAAATCATCAGTTTAGCGACCATTATTTAGAGGTAGATTATGATCTGTCAGACGTCATGTTTGTCTGCACATCTAACTCCATGAATATCCCTGGTCCGTTACTGGATCGTTTAGAAGTTATACGTATTCCTGGGTATACCGAGGACGAAAAAATCAGCATAGCTGCACGGTATTTGATTCCCAAGCAAATGAAAGCGAATGGTTTAAGTAAAGATGAAGCCGATATTAAACCAGAAGCAGTTCGTGACATTGTTCGTTATTACACACGTGAAGCTGGAGTTCGCGGCTTAGAGCGTGAAATTGCTAAGTTGTGTCGTAAGATTGTAACTAAACATGTTAAAGACAAGCGTTTAACGGCTGATGTTATAGACTCATCAGTACTCGAAGATTTACTAGGAGTACGCAAATTTGATTTCGGTAAAGCCGAGGTGAAAGATCAAATAGGACAGGTTACCGGTTTGGCTTGGACGCAAGTTGGCGGGGAATTGTTAACAATAGAATCTTCAGCTGTTTCGGGTAAAGGTAGATTAATAAAAACGGGTTCATTGGGAGATGTAATGCAGGAGTCCATTCAAGCTGCAATTACAGTAGTTAGGTCGCGGGCTCAAGTGTTAGGTATCGCCCCTGATTATCATGAAAAAGTTGATATTCATATTCATGTGCCGGAAGGAGCAACTCCGAAAGACGGCCCAAGTGCTGGTGTTGCTATGTGTACCGCGCTTGTTTCTATTCAAACTGGAATTCCAGTTCGTGCAGATGTCGCTATGACGGGGGAAATCACACTTCGTGGCGAGGTTTTACGTATTGGCGGCCTGAAAGAAAAGTTGTTGGCAGCGCACCGTGGAGGTATTAAAACAGTTGTTATACCGGCGGGTAATGAGCGAGATTTAAAAGAAATTCCCGCTAATATTAAAGCTGATTTAATGATCAAGCCGGTACAGTGGATTGATGAGGTGTTAGAAATTGCTTTGCAGCATATGCCCAAGCCGCTTTCTGATGAAGAATACCGCGCGCTGCAAAAAGAAGCGAAGGAATCAGCAGCTCGAATTAGTACGCATTAAATTGTTAATTTATTAGATCGTGGTGAAATGACACAAGATCGCTATGGATGGCGATTATAAAATGTACTAAATTCAAATTGCTGATCGGAAAATTGGATGTTCCCTTGACCCTTAAGTTATCAGTTGGTATAAATCACAATTAATTTAAGTATTGGCTGTGCTGGCGATTTTAAAAAATGCCATGGCATAAATAGTTTAACTAATATAATCAGAAAGGGGTTACGTGTGAATAAAACTGAACTTATCGAAGCAGTTGCAGCATCAGCAGATATTCCAAAAGCAGCAGCTGGCCGCGCGTTGGATGCAGTAGTAGAAAGCATCACAAATGCTTTACAAAGTGGTGATTCTGTTGTGTTGGTGGGGTTTGGCACCTTCTCAGTTAAAGAGCGCGCTGCACGAGCAGGCCGTAATCCACAAACTGGTAAAGAAATTCAAATTGCTGCTTCTAAAGTTCCTGGGTTTAAAGCTGGTAAATCGTTGAAAGACGCTGTTAATTAATTTTATTGTGGCCCGCCTTCTGTGCATCACGTAGGGTGGTAGGTAGGAAAAGGCGCATCTTATAAATGCGTCTTTTTTTTTAACAATGCTATTGATTTACGATTATAAAGTTAGCGAAGTTAGATCCTGCTAATTTAAATTTGTACTAATAAATAAGAAACTGTTTGGAGTTACATATGTTACAGAACATGCGGGACAATTCTAAAGGCGTGATATCCGGTATTTTAGTCGGGTTGCTCGTTATTATTTTTGCTATATCGGGTGCTGAAGCTTTATTCACATGGGATGCGTCTGCTAATAAAACAGTAACTGTAAATGGTGATGTAATTTCTGAGACAGATGTAGTGCGTGCAATTGCTAATCGTAAACAGCAAATTATGAGTCGTTATGGCGAATCTGTTCCTGCTGAGTTTCTTACCGATGAAAAGTTACGCCAACCCTCTATTGATGGTTTAATTCAAAGAACTCTGTTGACTCAGTCAGCAAAAGAAGGGGGTCTTGCTATTGGCATTGAGAGTCTTAACAAAGAAATTGTTGCTACCCCTGCATTTCAAAAAGAGGGTGGAGCTTTTGATCAGGAAAAATTCGTTAAGTTGTTAAGCTATCAAGGTTTTACACCTGCTACTTATCAAAAAGCGATCGCCGAAGATCAAATGGTTACTCAGTTTCAATCGGGCATTGTTAATACTGCGTTTGTAACCCCAGCAGAATTAAAAACAATTATCGGCCTTAGTTTTCAAACTCGCGATTTTAGTTATGTAATAATTTCTGCTGCAGATGCCGAGAAAAATATTGTAGTTGAAGATAAGGATATTAAAGCAAACTATGAAGCAAACCCGCAGGCTTATACAACGCCTGAGCATGTGGCAGTTGATTATATTGAGTTGAGCGTTAGTGAGTTAAAGAAAAATATTTCTGTAACTGACGATCAAGTTCGCAAACAATATGAACAAAATTCAAAATCTTTTGTTGCAAAATCTGAACGTCAGGCGGCGCATATCCTATTAGACGGGGATGCCAAAAAGAGTGCTGATGAAATTAAAGCTAAGTTAGTTGAGGGGGAAGACTTTGCGAAACTAGCTAAAGAGTATTCAACAGATTCAGGCTCAAAGGAACAAGGCGGTGATTTAGGCTTCAGCTCTGGTGACGCGTTTCCCTCTGAATTTGAAGCGGCTTTGGCTAAGCTTAAAGTGGGCGAAATATCAGAGCCAGTAAAAACAGATGCGGGTATTCATATTATAAAGTTATTGGCAGAACGCGGTGCGCAACCACCTTCATTTGATGAAGCAAAACCTGCGATAATTGAGCAGTTGAAGCAAGCAGAAGCTGATAATCAATTTAGTGTGAAACTCAAAAAATTGAGTGAGCTTTCTTATAATGCTGATAAGTTGGCAGATGTTGCAAATGAGTTAGGGTTGGTAGTGAAAAACTCTGATCTGTTTCCAAAAACAGGTGGTAAAGATTTAATGGCGAATAGTTTATTTATCAATGCAGCGTTTTCACCAGAAGTTTTGGAACAAGGTAATGCTAGCGAAGTTATTGAGCTTGAGCCAAGTCGCGTTGTCGTGGTGAAGAAAACTGATCGTAAGCCAAGTCAGCTGGAACCCTTAGATACTGTTAAGGAAAAAATTACTGCAATCGTTCGCGCAGAAAAAACACAAGCATTATTGATTCAGCAAGCTAAAGATTTTGGTGCGGCAATTAACTCTGGTAAATCCATAGCTGATCAAGCTAAGTCTTTAGGATTGACAGTAAAAACAGCTTCTTCTGTTGGGCGTAATGATAAAGATGCAGATAAAGATGCTTTACAGTTTGCGTTTACGATGGCTAATCCAGTGTCTGGTAAAGCAACAGTCGGTAACGTGAAAACTGAAAAAGGCGATGTGGCAGTTGTAGCGCTGACAGCAGTAAATTTGGCTGCTGAAGACAAAGTGCCTGTTGAGCAAAAAGCTTCAATAGCAACACAGCTTGCGAATATTAATGGTGAGTTCGATATGAAGAGTGTTCAATCACACTTGGAAGAAGTTGCGGAAATTAAACGCAAGTAAGTAATAAAATCGCTATTGATAAAAACTGATGGTTAGTTTACGGAAAGAATTGCAGGCGGATTAATTCTGAATGCAATTCTTTTTTTATGCGTAATGTTTTTACATTTGTGTGAACAAATTTTATTGAGTGGGTAATGAATTCGATTATACAAGCTGTGGTTATCTGGTTAAATTCCGTGGTAATAGGGTTAAACCTTTGCCCATTTTCGGCGAAACCTACACGTGAAAACCGGGTACGATTTCATGTAAGTACTGCGACTGACGAAGAGGGCTTGCTGGAAGATTTAATATTTGAAATGGAATTGCTGGATAAAACTTCTTCCGCAGATATCGAAACAACATTATTGATTACACCGGATATGTTGCACGATTTTTTTGACTACAATCAATTTTTAATCTGGGCTGAATCTCTTATTAAAAGCAGAGGTTGGAAAGGCATCTATCAATTGGCAAGTTTTCATCCCCAGTACTGCTTTGCTGGTGCTGAAGTTGATGCCGTAGAAAATCTCACAAATCGTTCACCGTACCCAATTTTACATATTATTCGGGAGGACAGTCTCGCAGCAGCTTTGAATTATTTTAATGATGCTGAAGGAATACCAGAGCGCAATGGAAAACGTATTCGGGAATTAACAACAGAAGAAAAATTTAGTTTATTTCCATATCTATTTAAAGTTTAGCAAGTTAAGGTTTACATGGTTTTGCTGAAGTAATTTAGATTTAGGAATATATGCGTAAGCGATTAGCTATATGATTTAATGAGGTCGTTAATGTCATCCATGTTGTCTTCAAAAATCGACAATTTATTTTCTTTATTGACACTGCTGTACTGAGGTGCGAGTTTTTTGAAAGCACTCAAAGTTTGAATTGGCATTAAGTCATTGTCTGGGTTAATTTGATGAATGCTATGAAACAACGCCAGGTTAATGACATCTACAAGTTGCATTCCCCTTCCCGAATCTAATGTCCATTCTCCCGTCTTACGTAAAACATCCAGAAATATTGGCGCCATCCCCCATTTCGCTAGCAAAATAGCGCCCAAATGTTTGCTGTAATGCTGACACAGTACTTTGTAGGTTTGTTCTGCGGGGACATTATGGTTTTGTAACGCAACTAGTAATGTAAGCGTGCCTACCTCGCTCAGCAAGCTTGCAATCAGAGCATCTTCAGCGTTAGGAAGGTGAATGACTTTAGCAAGATAATAGCTCATACAAGCTTTTAATGTTTGGCGTCGTAGCGCTTGCTTATATAATTTTTTGAGCTGGTGATCGCGCAGTACGAATAAGCTTTTAATGCTATGTGTAAGTGTAATATTTTCTACTGTGCGCATTCCTAAGCGGCCAATGACATCGTGTAAATTTTTAGGTTTGTCTGCAGTACGATAAAATGCGCTACTAGCATGTTTCATTAAAATTGCGGTTAAACTCGGATCTTTTGCAATGAGCGCACTTAAGTGATTTACAGAAACATTTGGATTGCTAGTCGCATTGCGTATTTCAAGAGTTATCGCTGGCAAGCTTGGCAATTGGTCCTCATTGTTTTGCATTTTTTCAATAGCATCTTGGTAGATATAAAACTCTTGTTTTCCATAGAGCGACTGAATTTCGTTAACATTCGGCGGTACCGGACCTTTAGGGGGTTCCAGACTCCTTGGGAACGGCTCTTTGGGTGAGTGCATTATTTTGGCTCAGCGGAGTTATTAATCATTGTAAGATGAAGTATAGGTGGGATTTTGGCGCTGTGGCTTGCCATCCTTAAAAGGCTGGTACAGTGTGCTTTATTTTTCAGTATGAAAGAATAAAGCATTGATCAAAATAAAAACAACATTGATTTAGGCGACAAATTAAGCTATTATATATAAAAAAATAGACTTAAAAATTGTTCACTTATATTTTTCTGAAATTTTGGCGAGTGACTTGGATGTTGTGATATTTTAAAGTTTATTTACTAATACTAAGACTTTAATTTAACTGATAATTTAATAGGGTAAGGAATGTTAAAACGGAATGTTAATAATAAAAATATGGGTTTGGTGACATGGTCGCTTACCTTACTTTGCCTGATCTCCAGGTTTAGTAGTGCAGATGTCGATATACGTGTTTCTTCACGCTTAAACCCTTCCGAAGTTAAATCTTCTTATACCCTCTCGGTCAGTAATTGTGCGTCTATCGCCACTGTAAAAGCGGGGGATATATCTGCATTGGAGAATTTTTCAGTTGCGGATGCCCGACGAGATCTTTCTGACCCGAACACATGTTTAATTGATTTCTCCATATCTGGTTCAGGTCAGTTTGCTCCAGCTGCGCAGATATTAACTGTGGACGGTGTGGCCTCTGCGTATAATGAGTCGTTTGTTTACGATGACATATCTCCCTCCATTCATTTTAAAAACGTATCAATCAATAATGAAGGTGGACAGCAGCGATTAAATGTAGTTGTTGAAGCTTCAGATGATACCGATATTCAATACTTGGCTTTTAATGTTAGTGGTTTGCGTGCCTCAGATCTTCGTACGTCCGGCGGAGTAATTGCTGAAGCCAAGAAAAAAGCGTTTGCACAAACTGATAACACTCAACGCGTCTATCCGATACGAAACAAGCAGAATGAGTATTCGCTTTCACTGCTTATAAAAGGGGAAGTGTCAGACGATGTTATTGCTCATGATGCACTCGTGCTTATAGATGCGTTTGTGGTTGATGCTTCAGGTAATCAAAAATCTCTATCAAAAGTCGCGCTCACTGGCGAGAGCATTCAGGAGCAAGCCAGAGCGTTAATTGCTTCCAACAACAAAATTGTAATTAATAATATATTGCAGACGCCTGTCGTTAAAGCGAGCATAAATTTTCAGTTTCGCGGTATTGTTGACGTATCTGGGGCGGGCAATGGGATACAGTATTTATCGTCTCATCCCGATTTGGTTGGAGTAACGGATGCTGGTGTCATTTATCCATTGAAGGAGACCGGTGGATCCCCTGTTTTTATAAGTGTAAGTTATCCGGGACTTGAAACAGTACAGATTCCGATAGAGGTAAATTTTACAAAAACACTAGTAAGCATACAATTAAAAGGCTATCAGCATGGTAGCCCTTTTGTGTTGGAACGGCTGAACAGCTTTGTTCCCTTGCCGGAGCTAGAAGGTGTATTTAATGATGGTACGCACGCGCAAATTTCGTCAAATTGGTCGCCGGTTTATAGTATTGGTGCTAGCTATAGCGCAGTCCTTGAAAAAAATAGATTAGGGCAACTTAAAGCAAGATCAGTAATCCCGGTCTCTAGCCCGGCATTTGTTGATATATCTCTGAAAGAATTGTCAGGTGTCACTTCTCGTATTGCAGTTGTGGCGAGAGATGCCTTGCCCACGATCAGTCTCAATTTACCTGTTAGCGCTCAACCTCCAGAAGAGTTGGTTGTAAAAGCTCA
>JANPKH010000177.1:0-1755 GCA_031425935.1 Gammaproteobacteria bacterium
ATATTCGCGGTTCTTTTTTTAAGACAAAAGAAAAAAGCACGGCAACTTCTAATAAAGGTAAAATTAAGGTGCGAGGCAAGCCTTGATTTAATAGTAAATCGATAGCGTAAAATGCATCAATTAAAGCATGGTGTAATAAAAATCCTTTATCCCAGTAATTGTCGGCTACGCCTTGTCGCATCGTTAAGTCCCATTGGCGAGAGCCACCGGCACCATTGTTCAAAAAATCAAATAGAGGTGCTTGTTCAGCATTAAGTGTAGAAAATCCCCAGATATTTTTTTGTAAATTGACTGCCAAAGATAACCCTAATAAATTATGAAATACCATGACGTGACCAATTAATTTTACCGCAGCACCTTTGGTTACATCTGCGCCAAAATACTCTGGTACGCCTATTTTTTCCAGCATCGGTTTTAGTTGTTGATAAAGTATTTTGTCTCCGCTGGCTAGAATTAACATTTTGCCTAGTTCCGCACCTTTAGCGCCGCCAGTTAGTGGATAATTAACATATTGAATCTTGTGTTGCGTGCAGTATTGATGAGTTGCAGAAACAAAACCACAGCTGACGGTCGACATATGTAAAATAAAATATTTGTGCCCAGGATTAATGTGGGTAAGGAGGGCGATTAATTCTTTAATAATTACATAGTCATCGCCATTTTTGCCCGCGCAGATAGCTATGCCATCAAAATCACCAGAGCCTACTAGTTCTTGTAGAGTAGCGGTTAGTTCGGCGCCATGATCGCGCCATGCTTGGCGACGTTCTTCACGATTCGTGCCTTTGCTTCCTCGGTCCAGGATGCGGGTAAATTTTACCATATCATGATTTTTTAAATGTTTTGCCGAAGGCGCAAGCATATTGCCTAAACCACCAATTGCTATTAGTCGTAGTGTCATGTTAGTTTTCCTCTTTTTAAAGATGGGATATATGTTATGAAGAATATCATTACTGCTGGAGAAATTCTCCATAAGGGTGGCGTTATTGCTTATCCGACTGAAGCAGTCTACGGTTTAGGTTGTGACCCATTTAATCAACAAGCAGTTATGCAATTATTGGCATTAAAGAAACGTGCGGTTGATAAGGGATTGATTTTAATTGCCGCTAGTTTAGAGCAGTTACAGCCATATTTATTGCCCATTGAAGAATCTCGCATGGTGCAAGTAGTAAATACTTGGCCTGGTGCAATGACGTGGTTGTTTCCCGCTCGTGATAACGTGCCTGAGTGGATTCGTGGGCAACATAATACGGTTGCGGTGCGAGTTACGGATCATCCGCTTGCTAGTGCGCTGTGTTATTTGTTCGGCGGCCCTATTGTGTCTACTAGCGCAAATTTAGAAGGCCAACCTCCTGCTAAAAATGCAAAAGAGGTTGCAGCTATATTCTCCCAGCAATCAGTATCGATTCTGGATGGAGATGTTGGTGGATTATCAAAACCAACAAAAATTTGTGATGCTATAACAGGGCAGGTAGTGCGTGATTAACCGAAATTTTCCGTTAAGCTTAAACAAATTTTATTATAACGCTGTTCAATAGCAGTCTGGATCCCCTCTGCATTTAGTCCACACGCTGCCAATAAATCACTTACGGCGCCATGCTCGATAAAACGGTCTGGCAGTCCCAGATTTAAGACGGGAATTGCCAGATTGTGTGCAGACAAACATTCATTTACTGCACTACCTGCGCCACCTGCAATTGTGTTTTCCTCAATGGTAACTAATAATTTGTATTGCTTTGCAGCTGCAAGAATCATCTG
>JANPKH010000178.1:0-5842 GCA_031425935.1 Gammaproteobacteria bacterium
TTCGGCCCCGCGGACGGCACGCGCATGTGTGCGCACGCCATGAACTCGGGCCAGCGCAAATTGCCCGGCGAGCCGCCCATTATCGCCGAACTGCTCGACCAGCCGCATCAATCGCCGTCCAGTGCGCTCTCCGACGCGCCGGCGGTTTTGCGGCCCATGTGGGGCGCCGACGACGAGGACAGTCGCACACCGCTGCGCACGGGCATTCTTGCCAGTCTGCGCAATCTGTTGCAGTGCTGCTCGGGCTCGCTGGCCGGACTGGTGGCGCCGCATTTGCGTGCCGTGCCCATTAAGCGCGTGCCCGGACTCGCCATGCCGTGCTCGTGGATGCGCGTCGATGGCCACATGGTGCCGCTGCATCTGCTCGATTTGTGCTTGCACGTGTTTTACGCGTATCCGCTCGGCGAGCGCGCGCTCACGTTTTACATCCCCAAACTGGAGAACGAAGTGGAGGCGCGCTATTTGCGCCACCTCATCGAGGCGGTCGAGCGCGAATTGCCGCCGGCGGAGTATCGCATTGGCTCGATTCGCGTGCTGGTCATTCTGGAGAATCCGCGCGCCGTGTTTCGCATCAACGAGATGATGGACGAGTTGTTCCCTTACTTTGCCGGCGCGTCGCTCGGATGGCACGGTGAGCGATGCGTTGCTGTATCGCAATGCGATGCGTCACGTGTGTTGACGTGTCGGCGCAGATTATGTGGCGGCGGCGGCGCGTTTGTTCCGCAACGACCCCACGTATGTGATGCCGGCCAAAGCGGACGCGCAAATTGTCGTGCGCCACATTCGCGAGTCGCATCGGCTACTGGCGGCCGTCGTGCAGGCGCGCGGCGGCGTGGCCATTGGCGGCATGTATGGCGTGCTGCCGGTCGCATCGGGCGCCGGTGAGAGGCGTTGCGCGTGCGCCAGTTTTTTTTTTTTTTTTTGTGCTCACTCGCGGTCAAGGGTCGCTGGTGTCCGACACGATGCAGGTGTGTCTGCGCGGGCTGATTCGCGATGTGCTGCTGCAGCTGCGGCGCGGCCTGAATGGCTTCTGGATTGCGCATCCGGATTTTGTTCGCGTCGGCATGGCGCTGGTGGTGGCGTTCCAAAAGGGCGAGGGCACACTGCGCACACTCGTACACGCACTGGTCAGCGATCCGGCCGCCGCCGCACAGTTGTGCGGATTGGCATCCGTGGCCGGCAATGCCGATGCGGGTGAGTGTGTGAAAGTTTGATCGTGTGTGTGTATCGGATCGATCGATTACTCACCGCTATGCGATTGATCAGATAAGGGGCTGGACGGCTCGCATCCGCTGTATGCGCGTGCGCTGTTGGCGGCCGAGCTGGGCGGCGCGGGCGCCACCATTGTCAACTGGCACGCCGACGAGGTGCGCTACAATAGCGTGCAGGCGCTGCAATACCTGACGGATTGGCTGATGGGCAATGGCTGTGTTGCTTTGCCGACGCATTTGCCGCATCCGACGCACAGCGGCGGTGCTGTTGCGGTGCGCGTCATGGACGATCTGGCCACCACAGAGCGCAGCCGCTGGGAGGTGGCGCTCGAGTTGCAACATGGCCGTCTCGAGCCGGCCGTGGCCATTCGCATCGCACGCGAAGAGTTGCTGTCGATGCGCACGTCGACACGCACAGCCGGTGAGCGAAGCGAAATCGTTCTATGTGTGGGCGCTTACGCGCGTTTTTTTTTTTTGTTTTGCAGTGCCCTGGCATCCCGTGTGGTCGCCCATTGCCTACCGCATTTGGCTGCTGCTGATTTGCTCGCGCGCCAAGTTTGAGTTTGCCACGGAGCTGTTGCTGCCGTTCACGGCGCCACAGCATCGCGGGCTGGACGCGTGGGCACGCGTGGCGGCCACCAGCCCCGGAAAATATGCGCTGGATCCGCAATGGGCATTGCTGGAGGCGCTCTTTGACGCGTGCAACGATGAGCGCGTCGTGCGCCACGCGCTCAGTACGGGCGGCGCGTCGCGGCGCTTTTTGCGCTCCGCGTTTTGCTGCGCTTCCGATGCGCAGGCCGACGATTCCGCGTGCGCGCACTCGTGCGGGTGCCATTCGCGCGCGCCGATGCGCATGCCGGTGCGCTTGGCGGCGGCCGTCGAGGCGGCCAATGCGTTGCCGCTCGGGCGTTTCGGACCGCTCGAATCGAGCGGCAGCGCAGTGGACGCGTTTGCGCGCCGCGTGCGCGACGCAGTGGCCGCATTCAGTGCGCATCCCGCTTTGCCGCCATCTTCGACATCGTCGGCATCATCGGCGGTGCCGTATGTGCTGGGCGCGCAGCGCAGTGTGGCGGCGGGCGGCGGCGTCTATTTCGTCGAGAATGGCGTCAGCGCGACCGACACGATGCAGATTGCGTCGCTCAGCAAGCCCATCGGTACGGCATTTGCGCTGGAAACGTTTCGCACGCACTGCATTCCGCTCGACACGCGCGTGGCACCACTGCTGCGCCGGCTGGGATCGACGGTAAGGACACACACGAACAAATTTTCTTCGCGCGATTCGTCGCTCTGACGCGTCGCCGTGCAGTTTGAGTTCCCGCCGGGCCCGTATACGGACGAGCTTACGGTTCACCATCTGATGTCGCATTGCGGGCTCAAACAGCATTACGTGCATTCGTTCGCGCTGGGCGCCATGCCGCCCATGGTGGCCATTATGCGCGGCCTGACGACGGACGCGGGCGGTGTATACGCGCCGCTGGCGGTCGAGACGCGACCCGATACGGAGTTCCAGTACAGCGGCGGCGGGTTTTTGGTGCTGCAACACATTTTGGAGCTGTTGACGGGCCGGCCCATTCGCGAGGCCATGGCGCCCTTTCTGGCCGCGTTGGGCATGACCAACGCCATGGCCGATGATGACGGCACGCTGCCGCTCCGCACAGGCACGCCACAATGCTTTTTTTTTTTACTTTTGTTCACGCGCATGGCAGGCACGACTGATAGCGGCGTCGCTGTGCCGCGTCGCGCCTTCCCCTCGCTGGCGGCCGGCATCATCTGCTCGTGTCGCGACACGATGCGTTTTCTTCAGCATCTTATTTGCGCGTTTCACGCGAGCGCCGTGCACGGCAGCGGGCCCATCTCGCACGACACGGCCGTCATGATGCTGGGCGCCCCGCGGCGCACTGTGGCCGCCGGTGCGCGTCACTTCATGGCCGCCGACGTGGGCACGGGATTGTTTTTGTCCCATTGCGGCGCCACGCGTGTGGCCATCCATCAGGGCGCCAACGAGGGCTATCGCGCGCTTTTTGTGGCCGCATACGACGGCCCGCAACGCGGTGCCATTACAGTGTGTCTGGCGGCGCGCGACGCCGTTGCCGAACAAACGATTGCGTATGCCGCTCGCGATGCGCTCACGCAGTTGCGGCTGCTATCATCCAGCGATGGCACGGGCACCGATGCGATCAATGTCGAGAGTGGCCCGCAGGAGACGCGCGTCAATCGCACGCTCAAAGCGCTGTTGTTTGGCAGCTTCCGGCGCTACGAGGGGCCGCGCATCGTGCGCCCAGTCGACGCGCCGATGCACGCCAACGCCGCCGTCGATTTGTGTCGCGGCGCCATTGTCGAGTTGAGTGATGATTGTTTGTGTGTATGTGTGATTGATTGTCGCATCGCTAATATCGTCACGCGCGCGCGAAGATATGTGAGCGACGACACGTTTGCGGCGGCGTCCAATTTTGTGCACCCCAGCGAGCCGCATTACGATCCGGCGCTGTTCTGCCCGGAGGGCAAAGTGATGGACTCGTGGGAGTCGGTGCGCCACAACCCGCTGCCGGCCGACGAGCTCATCCTCCGTCTGGCGCAGGTGCGACGAAAAGCAGCTATTTTGTTTTGTTTTGCCACTTTCTGACGTGACGAGTCGCAGCCGTGTGTGCCGCGTTTCGGCGAAGTGTCGACGCAATGGCATGCGGGCAACGAGGGCCGCGCCATCGAGTTGAGCGGGCGCGACTCGCGCACCGGCGACTGGATCGTATTGGCACGCGTTGCGTTGCAGCCGCATTCGCTGCATCGCTTTGCGCTACGCGATGTGGCGTCCGATGCGGCGTTTGTCAATCTGAGCGATCCGAACGGCAATGGCAACGGCGGCGGCGGCGATTTGAATTTGAATTCGCGCTCGATTGAGTTTGTTCGCGTGCGCATGTTTCCCGACGGCGGCGTGTCGCGGCTGCGACTGTACGGCGTCGCGCCAGAGGGTTTTGTTTTCCCCCATTGCGTGCGCCACCCGCAGGCCATCGCGCCGGTCGACAAGGCCAAACAATTGTTCGCGTCGCCGGCCGTCGCGCCCAATGCGAACAACAGTACGGCGAGCAATTGGCGATCGGCCGGTTTGGCGCTGCTGCGATCGGCCGCCAGTCAGGGCGCGTTGCCGCCCGCGCAACTGGTCAACGTCATGGCGGGCGGCCGCGTGCGATCCGTATCGAATCAGCACTACGGCGCCGCCGACGCCATCGTATCGGGTGCGCTCGGTTTTTTTTTTTTTTTTGTTTTTTTCCCCTGTTGCATGGCTGACGCGCGCATGCCGACAGTGTGTCCGCCGCGTGGCATGTTCGACGGCTTCGAGACGGCTCGCGCGCGCGGCGATGTGGCCACGTTGTTCGAGAGCGTCGTCGGTGCGAACGAGCTGTTGTCGTTTGTTGTTTTGTTCGCGTTTTACTCACAATCGCTCTCTTTGTCGCAGTGGAACTGGTCGTGCCGATGCATTTGTCGCGTATCGACATTGACTTTCAGTATTTCGTCAACAACAAGTAAGACTCGCCAAAAAAGTAATCGTGGCAAATCGCGCTGACTGACGCGAATCGCAGCCCGAATGAGCTGTCGATTGAAGTGGAGACGGGCGGCGCCAACAGTGGCCACTGGAGCGTCGTATATGGGCGCCAGACCGTCAAACCGTTTCGCGGCAACACGCTGTATTGCGCCGTTCCGGTGCGGCTGGGCGCCGTGGCGGCCATTCGCGTGTGCGCGTTCCCGTGCGGCGGGTTCAATCGCGTGCGCGCCATGGCAACAGCGGCCGAACTGCGCAGCGCTCTGCGCACGCCAAAATTGTGACGCTGCCAATACACACACAAACGATCGATCGCACAGAGAGAGAGATTTGATCGGGCCCGTATTGCTGCACATACACACTCTGAATCGCATGATCGTCAGCGTCAAATCGCGGCTCATACAAACAATCGATCGCACAGAGAGAGATTTGATCGGGCTCATATTGCTACACATACACACTCTGCAAACAATCGATCGTACAGAGAGAGATTTGATCGGGCTGCACATACACACTCTGTACCGCATAATCATCATCGTCAAATCGCGGCTCATTTGCGTTCTTTATTGCCGGCCAGCGACATATACTTCAAATCGTCATAGTAGTCCGCAAACTGCTTCAGATCCGATTTGAACGCCACAAACGATGCCACCAAATATTTCACAACGGCCTGTGCCAGCTTGGGCGCGCGCACGCCGTGTACGCGTTTCACGTCGACCAGAAACGCAAACAACGCCACGGCACTGTCGCGCGAAATCTCGCCCATCAACTCCGATTGCGAATGCGCAAACAAGGCGGAAAACTGCAGTTTGGCCGCTAAAATCAACAGTAACTTCAAATCGCCAACAGTTCGTTCGCTACGCACAAATGACAGTTAAACAAATGTAACGATTTAAAACAGCCATAAGATGATAACTTACCGACTCATTTCGCCGCAGTAAACGAAACTGAGAAACACTTTGGCCGCGTCGACGGGCAGCGACGCGAAACAACTCTCGGACGCGTCAAGACGCAGTTTCGGCACGCGCGCCCACAAAACGTTGCGGTGCGCGAACAACTTCTGCCCGTTGGCCACGACAAGACTGCCCACGCAAAA
>JANPKH010000179.1:0-11850 GCA_031425935.1 Gammaproteobacteria bacterium
CCACTTTGCTGGGCATTCGCATTGTTATGTTGCAAATCGCCTACCAGAGAATCATTGCTTTTATTATTGCGCATTTGAATACGTAAATTGTTTAAACCCCACAGAACCAGTATTACCATTATGGTAATTAAACGGGTCGTTGCGCTGCCCAAGGGAGCAACGTTCGCCGCGCCAAATTTAAACAATGGCCCGGCAAACCAAATGAGTAATGAAATGAGCACTAAACCAATAATGGAAATAACTATTGGGTGTGTAAAAAAACGTCCAATTTTTTTCATAAACAATAGATCTCTTGTATAACTTCGCGAAGCAATACCATTTAAGTAATGTCAATTGAGCAATGCTAATAACGACTGCCGGCCAATATTTTTGCGTCAAAAACTATATTTATTTTTTTTCGTTGGAGCTACTTTCGGATAGGGTGACTAACTCTTCCACAACGGGCGTCGCTGAAGAATATAACCAATACCGAAACCCGGAATAACTAAAAAATAAAATCGCCACTGCCAAACTAATCACTACCCATAACGGTATATATTCAGTGATTGGATTACGAGTATTTCCCAAGCCCATCCAGCGTGGAGAGAGTGCACGCTCATACTCACCGCGATTGCGGCGGATAATGGCAAATAACTCCTCACGCAGCTGCTCTAACGCTTCGCGACCACGATTCATTAACCGGTATTTCCCTTCAAATCCTAAATTTAAACAAATGTAAAAAAGTTCTAAAATATCAAGATTTTCTGCAGGTGACTGACGCATACGGTCGCAAATTAAAAATGATTTTTCACCACCAGAAGTTTCACCATGAAAAACGCTGAGCAAGGTGCGTTGCCCCCATGCGCTTTCACTGCCCCATGGAGTATTTAATACTGCCTCGTCCAATACAGAACAAAGCAAGTAACGAGCGGATAAAACAATTTCAGGTTTAATCCCTTGTTCTTTTGCGCGCGTTTCAAACATTTTAATTTCATTAATCAAGCGCTGATATAAACCACCAACATCTGCGTGACTAACTGCACTTCGTGTTTTTTCAAAAACGGCAATGAGAGTTGACGCAGTATTTACTAACGGATTCAAACCAACATCGGTGCGAAAATAACTACCACCTACATCAGTCACTGGAGCTCTTGCTGCGGTAGTTGTGCGCCCTGGCTGGGGAGTAGCGCCCGCAGAACGCTGTGGCGTTTGTTGCTGCCCAGCACTGCGCCCACCGGGTGTGGGATGTAAGGAAGTGCGATCGCCGCCAGGCGTGGGTTGCTTAAAAACTGTCTTATCTGAATCGTCAGACATAATGCGCACCTCCAAATAAATTTTATATCGCTATATTTATATTGTTAATAAAAGTGAGTTATTCAATTAACAATTCACTTTTCTGCAAATAAGTATTATTAAATTTCAATCAAAAAATTACTGACGTACTGCCCAAAATTCCATTTCAATTCCAGGAAAGTCCCCACCTAAATGCAAGGCAAAACCACCAGACTGTTGTAATTCTTTCCAAAATTCGCTGTGACGATCCAGTTCAAAATAGGTATAACCTGCGCGAAACGGGATTTGCCTTGGTGCAACAGGTAAAGGCTTAATGGCAATGCCAGGCATGGCCGCGTTTACTAATTGTCGAATGCGCTCTACCGAACCAATTTTTATTTGTGCGGGAAGACGGCTACGAATCACATCGTCGCTAACGTCAGCACGCACGGCAAGTACAAACATTGCTGTTGTTAGTAATGATCTATCGCTAATTTCTGAAACACGAATACCATATTTTTTTTCAACCAGATTTAACGCAACAGCAGTTTGTTCATACACCATAGATAAATATTCACGTAGTGCATTGGTTAACGGTGTAAAAGTTTGTTGTAAGTTATCGTGTAAATAAGGTGGAAAAGTAGGGGGACGTTTATTTTTTGTGACGAATGTAGATAACTCACCCGCCATTTTTAAAGCTTCGGCATAGAAATCTAAAGGATGGAGACCTCTGATGGTGGTGAGGTGTTGCACATAAGGCTCTAACCTATTTACCAATTGTAAAAGCATGTAATCAGCAATTTCTGCGGTGCCACCACGACGGGTGTCTGCTAAGCGCCCGGCAATTGATTCCCCGCGATGGCGCAACAAGCCAACCAATTCAGCAAGAAAGCCAGACAATCTAGGAACTGCCTTACAATCAAGGCTTGTCGCCAAATATTGTTCATCCAATAAAATATTTTTATCTTCTCGTGCTTCGGAGATACGAATCAAGCCAACGCACGCATATCCGCTTAAATCATCAGTCTCCAATAACAAACGAAGACGTAACTTGGCAACATCAAGCGATTGAGTATCGCCCCCCTCCACCGTTACATCGCGCGCCTGAAGTTCAGTTGAATAGTAGCGAGCTAAACCTTGAGAGTTTTCTTTAGGTAAAACATCAATTGCACCGGGGCGTCTTACCGGAACACCTAAAAAAACAACGGTATTGTGTGTGCCTGCTGACACTTCAATAACGGGTGGCGCATCATCTACACTTGGAAAATTAAAAGGGGTCCCGTCTGGTAAAACACCGCGTGCACGCAATAAAGATATTTTGCCAAGTTTAAGCAGTTGTTGATCGACTTCAAACTCGTGCATTCCCCAGCCATATGCACCATAAGCGGCACATTTACTATCGATGTAGCGCTCTATGTAGCGATCTTGCTGTTGAAAATGCTGTGGATTTAAAAACATTCCCTCAGACCAAATTACTCTGCTATCTAGTGACATTTTATTCTCGCTTTACTTCTTAAACTGGCATTAAGCTGGTAATTCACAAGCCTATGGGAAGAGTGTTTTATTTTTTACTTTTATTGTCTTTAGTTACAACGGACATTTGAGTGCCAGAGATTTTTATAGTGATTTCATTTTTCATAACATTATTTTCTGTTACCGGGAAGGTTATCTTGTATGCAGAACCACGATACTGCGAGAATTCAGCATATAGTGCAACGTAGCTAGCCCCATTTTTTAGAACTAAAGTATCTGTACGCCCTACACCGGGAGACAAAGGCTTCAAGGTTTGTTTATTAATATAATCGCCAGCTAATATTTCTTTATCGCGCTCATACAAATCAATAAAATCAGTTTTATTAAAAATGGTCGGAGACTTTAATTCATAAAGACGTATAAAAATAGGCGAAGGACGCTTTTTATCGTTGGGGTTTATATCACCATCAACAATAAAATTTACCTTTAAATCGGTATCAAGATTAAGTACGCCACCTACTCTACTTTTGGATGAGCTACATCCACTCACCAGCACAGCGAGGGAAAACAGAACAAAACAGAAAACGCGTAAACGAACGATGAAAGAAGACATGATGGATTAAAACCTCAATGAGAAATTGAATTATTTATTTTTCTTGCGTGCAGACGCAAGTTTGCGCAACTGATCTTCGTATGCATTTACAAAATCACTACCAAATAAATGCTGAAATGAAGATTCCATATTATCTAAAAAGCTTAGGTAATAATCTTTGTAATTATTCCAATACTTGGCTTTTTGCATTCCGGGAATTACGCCGCCCTTTCCGTGCTTATTAAAATTCTTTTCAAGATTATCAGGATTAAAACGCTCAACCATTCGCTCAAAACCAAAGCGGATGCCAGCAATCATTGCAACCTGATGCTCGCCAATTTCCTGAAACCCCTCACGAAATGCATCAACTGGTTTTTTGTAAGCATTCGTTTTTTTAATGAACATATTCTCCAATGCTTCATCAACGCCTACAGAAAACTTTAGCGGATTATTTTCTACCGGTTGAATCGTTGTGACATTCATGCGAAATTCATTTTTAATGCTGGCACGTGAGCGTAACACTTGCATCATGCCATCAACAATCTCACGCATAAGTTCGCCAACCACATCATTTATTTCATCAACTTGCTCAGCAGTGAACTTAGTTCCATCCAAACCCATCGCAGTAATTAAGCGATGATTTGTTGCACCCGAAACAGCTGGAGTATGTTGTCCAGGCGTCCGCGAGGCAGGATTAACGGTAGGAGCAACTTGCGCTTGAATTTGAGGTTGAACCCGTGGTTGAGTTACAGGTATCGGCTTGGGTGTAGGTATTTCAATTTTTTTTACAGGCAGATCATTTAATGGAGAAGCAAAAGGAGATTGATCAAATGGATCTGCTTTTATGGGATTACCAAAAGGAGACTCTACAGGATTACCAAAAGGAGCCTCATTGCGCGCTTTCGGTGGAGATGACGGCATGAGTGGCTCGTCCATAAAATCCCCGCCCCAATCCTCGGGAATTAAGTTTTCCTGAGCAGCTGCCGGCCAAGAAATAGCCTGATCCAAGCTTGGTGAATGATCAGTTTGGCTATTGCCCAAAAAGATATTACCTGGTTCGGAATTGTTGGCGGAATCAAACAGCGCGCCACCACCAAAAATATCTTTACCAGGAACTTTACGTGCGTTATCGAGGGCCCGTAAAGGGTCAACACTTTGGCTATCAGACCCCAGCGAAAAATCTGCAGGCAAAAAACCATTACCTGAAAAAGGATCAACGAATGGTGAATCTAAAAGTTGACTACCAAATATATCTTCTGTGCCAGACGATTTTGGTAAAATTTGCTTCGAAGCAAAAGGTGAGCTGCCTTCAAAGTCTTGGTCAGCAACTACTTTTATGGAAAAGCGGTATTCACCCACCTCAAAAAAATCGCCATCATTCAGCGGCGCTTTTGTTCCCTTCCCTAAAGGCTCTAAAGAATTGTTAAAGAATGTTCCATTAGTACTTAAATCAAGAATGAAATAAGAATTTGCGTCAAACAATATTTCACAATGGCATGAGGATAAAAATTTGTCCGGATCAGGTAGCACCCAAGTATTGCTGTCTGCCCGCCCTAAGCTTCCTCCTTGTTTCTTAAAAGTTTGACTTGTTTTAGATACAGAAACTTTCGCGGGTGTTTTTACTAATGTAATCTGTAAGGCCATTCGCTTATCATCCTAAACCGGTCCATCTAAATTAAATTTTGATTTTCAATGAGTTGCGATTAATTAAATCACATATCTTATCGCTAGAGATAGCTGCACAGTATAGATGCAAAGCTGCTGCCCTGAGCAGGGACAGTTTAAAATAATATCATGCAAAGAAAAGCATATACTACAACTCAACCATAAATTAAAGGCGTTCATTGGCTATTAATTTGCAATGTTAATTGATAATTTATGACGCTACTTGTATTAGTTGTGCTAGCTTACCCCATAGGCAATCAATAATAAATCGCCCAACACTTGGTTGGCAAAGGATTAAACCAGTGTTCTGAATTTAAAAGTCGCACTAAATCATAGAGTTATATTAGCAACCACATTAATAAAACAATGAATAATAGGAATTAGAATTAATGGCTTCCCCAGACATTATCGACCTTAACAAGCTCCTGGCACCAATTTCACAAGACTCCTCAGCTGGCAGCGATGTCCGTCAAGACATGTCACCACTTTCCAAATATCAAGCCATCAAAACTGCTCGTTCCGCCGCACGCGCAGCTGAACGCAAAGGTATGCACGACGGAGATTCAACAGAGGCCGATGAATATTGGCGAAAAATTATTACGCTAGCGCCAGACATTTTGGCAACTCAAAGCAAAGATCTGGAAGTAGCAAGCTGGCTCACAGAAGCCCTGATTCGACGTCACGGATTTGCAGGCTTACGGGATGCATTTAAGTTAATTCATGAACTAATAGAAAATTTTTGGGGCACCTTGCACCCTATGCCAGATGAAGATGGCATGGAAACTCGCACCGCATCGTTAGCGGGGCTTAATGGTGAGGACGGTGAAGGCGTACTAATCGCTCCCATTAGAAAAGTACCGCTGACCGAGGGACATGTTACCTATAGCTTCTGGCAATATCAGCAAGCGTTGGATGTTAATCGCTCAGCAGATGAAGATATACGCGCCAACAAAGCTGAAAAATTAGGGTTTACGATTGAGGATATTGAAAAAGCTGTTAACGAATCAAGCAGTGAGTTTTATATTAATTTGCTGGACGACATTACCGACGCTATCGATATTTATAAAAAAATTAACCTACAGTTAGAACAACGTTGCAGCTCTAATGAAGTCCCCCCGACAAGAAAAATTATTGCTATGCTGGAAGAATGTCGCGGCGCAATTAGCCATATTGGCAAGCATAAATTACCGGTTCCTGTCATTGAAGAGATCCCGGAGCAGGAAAATACCACAACATCAGGTACGCAATCAGCCAAACCTGCTGGTGCTGTGGGCGCTATCAATACGCGTGAGGCTGCATTTGCACAATTGTTGGAAATTGCAAAGTACTTCCGTAAAACTGAACCTCATTCTCCAATTTCATATGTTATTGAAAAAGCAGTGAAATGGGGTAATATGCCACTCAATGAACTCATTATTGAGTTAATTCCAGACTCTTCATCTCGCGAACGATTCAGTGCTCTTACTGGCGTAAAAAATGAAGATTAATTTAACCACCTAGCCAAGAGGATTAGGGATTATGTCCGATAGTATTCACGACAAACTTAAACGTGTTAGAAAGCCAAGAGTTCATATTACCTATGATCTTGAAACAAACGGCGCTGTAGTTGAAAAAGAAATTCCTTTTGTGATGGGTGTGATGGGCGATTACTCCGGTGATAATACCGAAGGTAAAAAATCCCTGAAAGATCGTAAGTTTTCCCAAATTGACCGCGATAACTTCAACGATATTATGGGAAAAGTTAACCCGCAATTGAAAATGAAAGTAGAAAATATGTTAGAAGGTGATAGCAGTGAAGTATCTGTGAACCTTGATTTCAAAAACATAGAAGATTTTGAACCGCATAAAATTGTAGAGCAAATTGCTCCACTTAAAAAATTAATGGAAACTCGCAACAAATTGCGAGACTTGCTTACCAAAGCAGATCGCTCCGAAGATTTGGAAGCTATTCTCGAAGATATATTGAGTAATACGGCAGCGCTGTCGTCGTTATCCAACGAACTCGGCGTTAGTGCTGGCGATAAGAAAGGTGATAAAGATGCCGAATAATGAGCAGCAATTAGAATCGCAAACCGCATCCGCTGAAGCCGGTGAGCTTAGTTTTCTTGAGCAAGCGATTAGTGCAACCAAGCAAACAGCGCGCGACGAAACCGAAGATTTATTAAGAACTCTAACCAGTGAAGCTATGAAAGGCACTGTTAAGTGGGATAAGAATCTTTCCGTCACCATCAACGCAGCAATCGCCGCGATTGATAAAGCAATGTCTACGCAACTCGCAGCAGTAATGCATCATGAAAAATTCCAAAAATTGGAAGGCTCATGGCGCGGGCTAAATCATTTGGTTATGAATTCTGAAACCAGTACTCAACTCAAAATTCGCATGTTGAATATTGGTAAAAAAGAACTCAGCAAAGATTTGGAAAAAGCGGTTGAATTTGATCAAAGCCAAATTTTCAAAAAAATCTACGAAAGTGAATTCGGTACTGCCGGTGGCCAACCTTACGCAGCTTTAGTTGGCGATTATGAATTTACTTCGCATCCGGATGATGTTTCATTGTTATCTAAAATGTCTAACGTTGCCGCTGCAGGATTTTGCCCTTTCCTATCTGCCGCATCACCAGAAATGTTTGGCTTCGATAGCTTTACCGAACTTTCCAAACCGCGCGATTTAGAAAAGATATTTGATTCGGCTGAATACATTCAATGGCGTAGTTTCCGCGATAGCGAAGATTCACGTTTTGTTACTTTAGCAATGCCTCGCGTTTTGGCGCGCTTACCTTACGGACAAGCGACAAAACCAGTTGAAGCATTTAATTATGAAGAAGTTCAATCGGCCGACGATGGTCGCCATTTGGCAACCGATCACGAAGACTATTGCTGGATGAATGCGGCCTATGCCTTGGGCACAACTTTAACTCAAGCGTTTGCTGAATATGGTTGGTGTACCAGTATTCGTGGTGCTGAAGGTGGCGGTAAAGTTCAAGGTTTACCAAGTCATACATTTGTGAGTGATGATGGCGATACCGATCAAAAATGCCCTACCGAAATTGGTATCACTGATCGCCGTGAAGCTGAGCTGAGCAAACTTGGATTCTTACCTTTGTGTCACTATAAAAATACTGATTTCGCGGTATTCTTTGGTGCGCAAACCACACAGAAACCCAAGAAATTTGACAACCCGGATGCAACGGCTAACGCTGCAATTTCTGCACGCTTGCCATACATCATGTCTACAGCACGTATCGCGCATTTCCTGAAGGTAATGGCGCGCGATAAGATCGGTTCCTTTATGGAAGCATCTGAAGCAGAAGAATGGTTGAATCGCTGGATTAGCCAATACGTAAATGGCAGTCCCGGTGCAAGCGCTGAAATGAAAGCACGCTATCCATTAGCTGAAGCTCGCGTTGAAGTAAAAGAAGTTCCTGGACAACCAGGGGTTTATAACGCTGTTTGCTGGATGCGTCCCTGGTTACAAATGGAAGAGTTGACGGCGTCATTGCGTCTTGTTGCAAATATCCCTAAAGCGGGTTAATTGTAATACTTACCAAGCAATAGCCACTTGGATTGATAGTCACAAAAAAAGAGAGCCATAAAAAAGAGGGGGAATAATCCCCTCTTTTTTATTTACATTAAATGCCTCGCCGCAAGCAGCGAAGTATATTTTTATTCCAAAATCTGTCGCGTGGCAAGCCACGAGAAATTTAACCCTCGCTAGCGATTAAATGGACTATTTTTGTGTCAGCACTCAATGATTCTCTATCTAACACTATTGCAGCAACTGCCGAACCATCCATTCTAGGCGCGCTTTATTCCCAGCAAGCTTATCTTACAAATTTAAATAGCTTTCTCGCCGAAACAAATGCGCGAAAATCATTAAGCTATTGGATCTCCGAATTTGAAAATTCGCAAAAGTTTAAAGCACCTGACGATATTACCATTGCGATATATCGCTCCATTTCCATTATTGATAATTTAATTAACGATCAATTAAATTGCATCATTCATCATAGTGCTTTTCAAAAGCTTGAAGCATCCTGGAGGGGTCTATGGCATTTGGTGACACAGGCGGATGATAGTAGAAATATAAAAATTCGCTATCTGGATATTAGCTGGGCCGAGGTTGTTAAAGATATCGAGCGAGCTCTGGATTTTGACCAAAGCCAATTGTTTCAAAAAATATACAGCGAAGAATATGGTACGCCAGGCGGTGAGCCATATGGCGTTATTATTGGTGACTATGAAATCAGCCACAAACGATCGGCAGATCATCCCTATGATGACGTAGCTACAATAAAAGGGCTTTCAGAAATCGCTGCAGCCTCTTTTGCGCCCTTTATTACTTCAGCCTCAAGTGAACTGTTTGGTCTGGATGATTTTTCTACACTGGGTATGCCACTTAATTTACAAACTATTTTTGCTCAAGATGAATATATTCAGTGGCGAGCTTTACGTGATAAAAGCGATACACGTTTTGTTGGCTTAACCATGCCAAGAACTTTGATGCGCACACCCTATTGCACTCAACCAGGCAGTTATAAAGGCGTTTTTTTCTATGAAAAAAACGAAGATAAAAATAATAGCGGTTATCTGTGGGGCAATGCATGTTACGCATTTGCGGGTATTTTAATACGCGAATTTGCTAACGTAGGATGGTTTGGTCACATTCGCGGAGTTCCACGCGATCAAATTGGCGGAGGAATTTTAGCGAATTTACCCATGGCTATTTTCGAAACAGATTCGAAAAAAATTGCGCATAAACCATTAACTGACGTTTTGATTACTGACTCACTGGAAAGAGAATTAAGCGATTTAGGGTTTGTGCCCTTGTGCCAATGCTATGACAGTCCTTACGGTGCATTTTATAGCAATCAATCCTTGCAACATCCCATTAAAAGTGGCGCACGCAGTGTAGAAATAAACTCAAAACTTTCCTCCATGTTGCAACATGTACTTTGTGCTTCACGTGTTGCTCATTACATAAAAGTAATGATTAGAGATAAAATTGGTTCATTTATTACAGCCGATGAATGTGAGAATTTTTTAACAAAATGGTTATTTAAATACACCACCGGTCGAGATGATCTTGAGTGGGATGAGCAGGCCAGATATCCGCTGCGCGAAGCCAGAGTTAAAGTCACTGAGCATCCAGATAAACCGGGGCAATACTTATGTGTTATTCATTTGGTGCCTCACTATCAACTTGATAATATGGTTTCAGAGCTAGAACTAGTAACCGAATTGATTCAACCCGGTAAAGGATAATATCTTATGAGGATTGATAAAAAGAAAGAATTTCGCCCCTCTATTCTTGATCGTCTTCTTGATGAGGCGCCACATATTCAGGTGGAAGCAGACAAAAATCGCCACCAGCAAATGCGAGAATTGCGCAATAGCGTTAAGCGCGATTTACAAAATCTTTTGAATACTCGCTACCGAATGCTTGCACCGCCAGATGAATTCAAACACTTGGAATTATCTCTTCTTAATTACGGATTACCTGATTTAGCCACTATTAATATTGCCGACATTGAAAAGAAGAAAAATTTTACTCGTTTATTAGAAAAAATTTTACGCAATTATGAACCGCGCTTTAAAACGGTGAAAGTGACTCATCAGGATAGTAAAGACAACACCGATAGAACGCTAAAATTTAGAATTGATGCAACACTTTATGCCGACCCAGCGCCAGAAATGGTGGTGTTTGATTCAGTGTTGGACCCGGTATCAAGAACTGTGAATGTGGAAGAATCAAAACATGGCTGATGAGTTACTCCCCTACTACGAAAAAGAGTTAGCATTTATTCGTCAAATGGGTGCGGAATTTGCGAAAGAGCATCCAAAAATTGCGGGCCGCTTAGGTGTTAGCTCTGAGGCAATCGAAGACCCTCATGTCTCACGATTGATTGAAAGTTTTGCGTATCTCAATGCGCGAATTCAACACAAATTAGATGATGATTTCCCAGAACTTAGCGATGCGTTATTAGGCGTTCTATTTCCACATTATCAACGCCCTATTCCGTCCATGACCATCGTGCAATTTATGGCGGACAAAGAACAGTTAGATGCAAGTTATTTTTTACCAAAAAATACACTGCTTGAAACAGAGCAATTTCAAGGTGAAAACTGTCGCTTCTCGACAGTGTACCCTACCGAATTAATGCCTTTTTCTGTGGTTGATGCGGCGCTTGTCGGGCGCCCTTTTGCTACCCCTGGGTCAGCTTCAATCCGCGGCGCCGGTGCAGTGTTGCGGATCCAATTAAAAACATTCACGAATGCCATTAATATTTCGGAATTAAAGCCAGATCGATTACGTTTTTATTTAAAAGGGCAACCTCAACACATAAATCCATTGTATGAGATGTTGTTAAACGAATGTCAAAACGTGGTTATTACCAGCAGTGAAGCAAGTGTTGCACCCATTTTCTTAGGCAAAGATGTCATTAAATCGGTAGGTTTTGGCAGCGATGAAGGACTATTTCCATACCCGCCCTCTTCTTTTATCGGCTACCGGCTGTTAACAGAATTCTTTGTATTTCCTGAAAAATATATGTTCATCGACATTGAAGGGTTGGCCGCCAGAATTCCACACGACACAACAACAGAATTAAATCTGTATATTTATTTAAATAACTCTGACGTAGAACTCGAGCATAATATTTCAGCAGATACTTTTATGATGGGATGCACACCGGTTATTAATTTATTTGAGCATAAAGCAGATCCAATAAAAATCGATCACACCCGGCTTGAGTATCAAATTGTCGCCGATGCGCGGCGCCCATTGGGTTATGAGGTTTATTCGGTCAACAAAGTACTCGCCTCCACTGCCGAAGGCGATAAAAAAGAATATTTACCTTTTTACGGTTTGA
>JANPKH010000180.1:0-21921 GCA_031425935.1 Gammaproteobacteria bacterium
TACTAGTGCAACTTTATTATTAATGCTCATAATAATGTTCTCTCATAAAAATTATTTACTAAAAATTTTACTAAACGTAAAAATTATCACAAAGCAGTAATATTATTGAATAGCCGCTAAAACATTCTGGACTTCTTCCGAAGTTTCAATAGCAAATGGTTTTAATGCAGAATTAATGCGCTTATTTAATCCTGAAAGCACCTTACCTGGACCACACTCTACCGTCATTATAATGCCATGTTGACTCAGCGTATTTACACAATCAACCCAACGTACAGGGCTGTAAATTTGTTCAATCATAAGCGCTTTAATTTTTTCCGGGTTGGATTCAGTTTTAGCAGTTACGTTATGAACCACTGGAATAACTGGAATATTAAATAATGTTGAAGAAATTTGCTCCGCTAAACGCTCTGCGGCAGGGCGCATCATCGACGTATGAAAGGGCGCACTAACTGGCAAGGGCAAAGCGCGCTTTGCACCTAATTCCTTACAAAATATACTCGCACGCTCAACAGCTGCTGCTGCACCAGCAATCACCACTTGCCCTGGTGAATTGAAATTTACAGCAGAAACCACTTCTCCTTGCTCAGCTTTCTTACAAGCTTCAATAATTAACGCGTCATCCAAACCAATAATAGCTGCCATCGCACCTTGGCCTGCAGGCACAGCTTCTTGCATAAATTTGCCGCGCTGTTGGACCAGCCTTACCGCATCTGCAAAAGCCACAACTCCTGCACATACCAATGCTGACCATTCGCCCAAGCTGTGGCCAGCCATGAAGGCTGGTTGTGGGCCGCCTACCTCTTGCCACACTCGCCACACGGCAACACTTGTAGTTAGCAATAATGGCTGAGTGCACTCCGTTAAATTAATATTTTCCTGTGTGCCATTTTGTACAAGGAACCACAAATCATAACCTAGCACCTGCGATGCCTCAGCAAAAGTTTTCAACACAATTGGATAAGTAGCGGCTAAGTCAGCCAGCATACCAATTTTTTGCGAACCCTGACCTGGAAATACAAAAGCAATATTTTGTTGAGTCATAAAATTTCTGTTTACCATAATTTAGGGGCGATTAGACGTAACTGAAAATTGTTGTTGGATTCGCGCAGGTATTTGTTGAATAACTTGTTCACGAGCAACTATCAGAGCTGTCAAAAAAGCTTTTTGATTTGCATTTCCATGGACTTTCACGACAGTTTTTTGTAGCCCTAAGAAACTCGCACCATCATACATCGAAGGATCTAATTCAGCCTGCAATCGATTTAAGAGAGGCAACATTATTAAACCAAGTAATTTATGCAGCCATGTTTTAGTAAATGTATGATGTAATTTTTTTGCAATAAACCGCGCGACACCCTCACTGGATTTTAATGCAATATTACCGTGAAATCCATCGCACACAATGGCATCTATATTACCGGAAAATAGTTCACTGGCTTCTACAAAACCACAATAGTTTAAACGTGAATCGTTCTGCAATAGAGTTTGCGCAGCTTGAATAATATCAGTGCCTTTGGCTGCTTCAACACCAATATTTAATAGCCCGACGCGCGGTATAGCGTTGATGTGAGATGACGCTAAAATGTTTCCCATAAGTGCAAATTGGTGGAGCTGTTCCGCGCTGCAATTAATATTGGCACCAAGATCTAAAAGATAGGTGACATTTTTTTCAGTGGGCATAAGTTTACATATTGCAGGACGCTCAATGCCAGGAAATGTTTTTAATAGATGCTTACCAATAGCCAACAAGGCACCGGTATTACCAGCACTAACACATGCATCGGCTAAATTATTTTTTACACTTTCGACAGCTCGCCACATGGACGAATCTTGTTTATGACGCAATGCCATCACCGGATCATCGGTCATAGTCACTATTTGAGTTGTGTGAATCAAGGTAATTCTTTCGGAAGAAATTATTTTCTTGATCGAAAATAAAGAAAGCAGTAGCCGCTCATCACCAACAAGCAGCAAATCAACATCATCAAAAGTTGCGATAAATTTCTGAGCCGCTGCCATAGCAACGCGGGGACCTAAGTCCCCGCTCATAGCATCTATCGCTATTCGAATTCTTGCTGACAAGATTTTATTGTCTTGTTGAGAAACTACTCGTTGCCACTCTTTTCAATCACTTTGCGACCACGATAAAAACCATCAGCAGTAATGTGGTGGCGCATGTGCTTCTCACCACTAGTTGCATCAACTGACAAGGTTGGACCTGTCAATGCATCATGAGAACGACGCATGTCGCGTTTTGAACGAGATTTTTTGTTTTGCTGTACGGCCATGATTGGCTCCTATTTACTGACTACTTACTACTTACTCGCCGGAACCGAGGCGCCTCTTTTATTTACCATTGTTTTCGCTACCGTTAAAATAGCAAACAACAATAAATTTTATTTCGGCGAGCTCTTAAGTTGCTCCAGCACCTGAAATGGATTTTTCTCTTTCTTTATCTCAACTGGCTTACCACTCTCAAAAAGCTTGCTATTAATACAAGGCTCCTGATGATAGGCAACGGCAGGTAAACTCAACAGCATTTCCTCTTCGATCATCTCGTAAAAGTCTGCAGCTCCTTCACCTACTATCCAGGGATCAAGATACTCCGGCAATGCCAAAGCATGCTCTTCATCCCAGACAATACCCAGAGAAATATTACTTTCAACCAACACCGTTACCGCATTTAAACAACGCTGACAAACAAGAGAAATATCAGCACGCGCAGATCCAGTAACAATTTTTTTCTTATCTTCACTGAGACCAAATACCAAATCTGCTTGGATCTCACCCGATGAGTCTTCTATGGCATCAACCAGTCTTGGCAAGGATACTATAGGCACCACCCCTTGCAGTGATATACCCTGTTGGGCAAATTTCCGCGGGTCTCCCTGCTTGGGCAGAAGGTTCTGTGAAGTAGGCTTAAACATAAGCGCGCAATAATAGGGATCTGCTTTACATCTGTCAAAGAAAAAAGGTGTGAATAGCGCTATTTAGTGGCTTGAGAGTAAAATTAACCCCCTATTTATGGTTTTCAATAGAAGGTGACAGATTAATGCTTCCCATTTTACTGGCCTCCAGCTCGACTTATAGACGTGCTCTTCTTGCTAAATTAGGTTTGGCATTTGAATGGGCGTCCCCTGATGTAGATGAATCACCACTGGAAAATGAGAGAGCTGAAAGCTTAGTTATGCGATTATCTGAAGCCAAAGCAAGGAGCTTAGCTAACTCGCACCCAAACAAACTCATTATCGGCTCCGACCAAGTAGCTATACTCGATCACCAAATCCTTAACAAGCCCCAGACACATGAGCGCGCTTTTGCACAATTGCGTTCAGCAAGCGGGCGCAGTGTAATATTTCACACAGGCTTGTGCTTACTCAATACGCAGACAGGAAAATTCCAAATTGCGGTTGAGAATTTTTCCGTCCATTTTCGCGCATTAAGCGATCAACAAATTCATAATTATTTGAAACTGGAGCAACCCTACGACTGTGCTGGCAGCTTTAAGGCTGAAGGCTTGGGAATAAGCCTGTTTACCAAACTCGATGGTGATGACCCCAACTCCCTGGTAGGCCTACCGTTAATTCGATTAATAGAAATGCTAGGAAATGAAGGCGTGGATCCTCTGCTATAGATATTATCGAATGCGATGCCAATTTAGAATTTCATCAATTCTATCAACACACAGCTCTGGGTTATACGGATACAACCGCTCAACTTGATGCGCACCATAACTCACTGCAATGCGTGGCATATTGATATTGCGCGCCATTTCCATATCGTAGACGGTATCGCCAATCATCACCGCATCCGAAACATGCAAACCAAATTCTTGTAATAGCTGCTCTAACATAAGTGGGCTCGGTTTTGACGCTGTTTCATCAGCACAACGCGTTGCATCAAAATAGTCACTCATGCCCAACACACCCAAAATCCTATCCAAACCTTTACGGCTCTTGCCAGTTGCAATGGTTAACAAGTGGCCTTCTGCACGCAAAGCCGACAATGTTTCATTAACGAAAGGAAAAAAATCAGACGCTTTTTGTTCATCCAAACGGAGGAAATTTTCCGCATATCTATCGCGCAACTGCGCCCGCTCAAATGCGCTTACCGCAGGATACAAATACAAAATCGCCTCAGGTAAGCCAAGACCAATTATATTATGAATAAGATCATCCGCTAATGGCTCCCACCCCATATCGCGAGCGGCAAATTGCATTGCGTGGGTAATTTTGGCTTTTGAGTCACTTAGGGTGCCATCCCAATCGAAAATAAACAGCACGATCAAATCTCCGATATCAACTAGGCATCAGCCACTGTTAACTTTTGCAAAACATTTGCTAAATCAGTGGCTAGCGGAGCTTGCACAAGCGTAAGCTCTTTGGCATCCGGTAAATAAAATCCTAGCTCAGCCGCATGTAAAAAAAGACGCTTCATGCCTAAACCACGCATGGACGCATTAAATATGTCATCACCGTATTTTTCATCACCAACTAAACTATGTCCGGCATGCTGTGCATGTACGCGTATTTGATGCGTGCGCCCAGTTATAGGCCTAGCTTCTATAAGTGTACAATTAGTGTAATTTTTCAGCACTTTGAATTCAGTGAGACTAGGTTTTCCATCGGCGTGAACACGAACAATCCGCTCATCATTTGCCACTTCTGTCTTTAATAGAGGGGCATCTATACGACGACACGATTGCGGCCAACGTCCAACAACTAAGGCATGATAAATTTTACGAATTCCGCTGTGATTTTTTTCGCGCAAAGCCGCTTGGAGATGGCGTAGCATGCTGCGCTTTTTAGCCACCATAATGCAGCCTGAGGTATCCCTGTCGAGTCGATGAACAAGCTCTAGGTAACGAGCATCAGGGCGCATTTGGCGCAATGTCTCGATCAAGCCTAAACTAACACCGCTACCCCCATGAACGGCCAGGCCGGCAGGCTTGTTAATAACGAGTAAGCCATCACTTTCATAAACAATAGACTGCTCCAACAACTTAGTCATCACATTACTGGGCTTAGCGAGAGGCTCTTTTTCAGCAATCCTAATCGGCGGAATACGAATTTCATCGCCAAGCGCAATTTTATAATCAGGCTTAGCCCTGCCCTTATTAACCCTTACCTCTCCCTTGCGAATGACATTATATATCTTAGATTTAGGCACACCTTTTAGGCGGGCCATCAAGAAATTGTCTAAACGTTGTCCAGCTTGGTCGTCATCAATCTCAACAAAACTTACCTTCAGGGACAAGTTATTATCGGTTTGCATTAGAGGGGGGGACGACTGAATTTTCATGTTGTGCATAATACCCCAAAGCCATACCCATTTGTTCCCCGCGGATCATCAAGTAGGCTAGATTGCCGGCACGATAGATAACTGCTATAGTCAAATCGCTAATACAGGCAGGTTTCCGGGTCGCGCACTAAAGGCGCACTACTAGGGAATACCGCTGGTAGCATAGTAAATCAGTTTTGCCACGCCTTGGAGCAAAAGGCAATCTGACTTGCACGAGTAACCAACAGGGTGACCTTGGCTAACAATAGTTTAGGCACCGTAACAATTGTGCTAGTAAATAAGCGGCTTTTGTTAAGTGAAATGTTTTGTTGAACTCTGCTTTCTATTTATTATAAATTTATGGATTCGAGCAAAAGCTATACTAGAAAAATTTTCTTGTGCTATGCCCTAATTGATCCTAGAGATTTGTACTTTTAAACGCAAATTATACATTAACTAATAACTGTAAGTGTATGATTTTAACTGATTTAATTGTGAGCCCACAAAAAATTCAGTTCAGCTGTTTATATTATAGCTGTGCCGCAAACGGTTTACGCCGCTTGCTAACTGGCCGCAACGCCAGCACAACGATAACAAAGTAAATAGAAACAAGGTAAATCTAGATTTACCTATATTGAGTTAAATGGGATTGCCTTAAGCAATTAGCTTTTGGCGTAAACTCTGAGCGCTGCGTAGCGAATAATTTAGAGTTACCCCTGCCAACCGCCGCTGCGAACACACGTAGCGCAGCAATCCATAAGGTTGCTGAACATTCATCTTAATCTAACCGTTAGTTTGATCGCACATTAACTAATTGATTAGGTAAAACATGAAAAGAATGCTCATTAATGCAACTCAACCTGAAGAGTTGCGCGTCGCGTTAGTAGATGGCCAATGGTTGTATGACCTGGATATTGAAAACCGCAACCGTGAACAAAAAAAATCCAACATCTATAAAGGCAGAATCACCAGAGTAGAACCCAGCCTTGAAGCAGCATTTGTGGACTACGGTGCAGATCGTCACGGCTTCCTTCCACTAAAAGAAATTTCCCGCGAGTATTTCACTAAAAATTCCGGCGACGCTGATGGCCGCATAAAAATCAAAGATGTGCTGAAAGAAGGCACAGAAGTGATAGTTCAAGTTGACAAGGAAGAGCGCGGCAACAAAGGGGCCGCCTTAACAACATTCATCAGCTTAGCTGGTCGATACCTCGTCCTCATGCCCAACAATCCTCGCGCTGGCGGCATTTCTCGCCGCATCGAAGGCGAAGAACGCGCCGAACTAAAAGATGCATTGGGTGCAATTGAAGTTCCTCAAGGCATGGGCGTTATTATTCGTACCGCGGGCGTTGGGCGCAGCGCTGAAGAGCTTCAGTGGGATTTAAACTATTTATTGCAGCTGTGGGAATCAATTGACAGCGAAGCGAAAAAAGCTCCAGCACCTAATTTTCTGTTTCAAGAAAGCAACGTTATTATTCGTGCTATCCGCGATTATCTCCGTCAAGATATTGGTGAAGTAATTGTGGATAGTAAAGAAGCCTTTGATTTGGCTTCAGGATTTATCCAACAAGTTATGCCTAATTTTCGCAGCAAAGTTAAATTGTATATAGATGATATTCCGCTATTCAACCGCTATCAAATTGAAAGCCAAATTGAGACTGCATTTCAAAGAGAAGTTAAATTACCGTCCGGCGGCTCAATCGTTATCGATGTTACTGAAGCAATGATCGCTATCGACATTAACTCTTCACGCGCCACCAAAGGTAGCGATATCGAAGAAACCGCACTGACAACCAATCTTGAAGCAGCTGATGAAATAGCGCGGCAATTGCGTTTGCGCGACATGGGCGGCTTGGTAGTAATTGACTTTATTGACATGCAACCTGTGCGCAACCAACGCGAAGTAGAAAACCGTGTTCGCGACGCTCTTTTAATGGATCGCGCTCGAGTACAAATTGGACGCATCTCACGCTTTGGCTTACTCGAAATGTCGCGCCAACGTTTACGCCCATCATTAGGTGAAACTCAATCAAAAGTTTGTCCGCGCTGCGAAGGACAAGGCACCATTCGCGGCACTCGGTCAATTGCATTGTCTATTTTACGTTTAGTGGAAGATGAAGCGCAAAAAGAACGTAGTGTAGAAATTCGTGCGATCTGCCCTATTTCTGTTGCAACTTATTTGCTGAATGAAAAGCGCAAAACTATTTCCAGCATCGAAATGCGCAATAACACCCGTGTCGTAATAGTGCCAAATGCCGACATGATGACACCACATTTTGAAGTGCAACGCTTACGGGATGATGATGAAGGCACATTAGAAACCAGCTATAAAATAGTGTCACACACAGAAGAAACTGACGATGACGAAAAGGAAATTAATACGAAGAGTTTGAATGCTCCAAAGCCTGCTGTGCAGCCCGTACCACCCACACAACCAGCACCTGAGCCCGTAAAAAAGCCAAGTCTTATAGCTCGGATACTGTCATCAATCACGTCGATATTTTCTGATGACGTCCCCGAGAAAAAGAAAAGCATTGCGCGCGACACCAATCGCAACAATCGGGGCCGCAGTCAAAATCGCCCACGACGCGACGCAAGAGGACGCAGAGACCATAAAGATGATCGTGAAATTAGCGATAATCTTGAGCCGCGAATTCCCGCTGAACGCTCCGCGAACGAAATTCGTGAACCGCGCGATGCTCGCCCACCTCGTAACAATCCACGCGACTCCCATAAAGATACGCAACGCAACGCAACAGAAAACACCACTGAAGTTCGCGAAAATCGTAACAACAGAAATCGTCCACCGCGTGATAATCATGAATCTAGAGAACCACGTCGTCAGCCGGTTGCTGCGGAAGAAGTGTTAGAAAATTTGGTAATACCTGAAGTTTCTACTGCCGAAGTACAACTTGAAAATGATGATCAACGCCCGTCAAAACGCCCAGCGGGACGTCGTACTCGTTCACAACAACGTCGTCGCTCGCCGCGACGCGATGATGTGCCCGCGGAAGATCAAGTAGGCGAAAAAGAATCTTCTGCAAGCGAAACAGAAGTAAATAGTCAGCCTAATAATGCACCCGTAGCTATCAGACCTCTGGCAGCTCAAGCATTAGAAAACAATGCTCCAAAATCAATAACTGCGCAATATATTGCGAAGTCTGCAGCATCGGAGCACGACTTAGCAGTAATAGAATCAAATTTATTAGCGGCTATTTCACAAACCAATGTTGCGCAGCAAACCGCCGCTACAGATACAGCAAGACCTTTTATTGCTGTTTCGCGTGAAAAACCTACCGCAATAAACGAAGATGCTGAAATTACAGCTGTTCCAAATGCGATGAACGCGCAGAAAAGCGTAACGCAGCCTTCATCAACTCAGCCACCTACAGCTAAAGCTATCGAAGAGCCTACAGCATCCGGTGCGAGAGCAAGTAATGATCCGCGCCTGGCGCCCCGACCTTTAGCCACCATTCAAATAGTTACTGAAACCCGCATATCAAAACAATCAACTGCTTTAGATACAAGTTTACCGCCTGAAGTTGCACACAATCCTCGCCCAATTGCTCGGCCTGCAAATGATCCTCGCATGGCCAAACAACAACAAGCACCTGAATCGGAAGCAAACGAATAGTTTCATTTTATTTTTCATTTTTGTATAAAAAATCCAAGCGAGATGTTTGGATTTTTTATACAAACTGACCAAATGAAAAAACCAATTTTTTTTTCATTTGATATTGCTGATATCGAAAACCCATGTATAATTCGCGCCTCAACGGAAGGGTGGCAGAGTGGTTTAATGCACCGGTCTTGAAAACCGGCGTAGGTTTATAGCCTACCCAGGGTTCAAATCCCTGCCCTTCCGCCATAATTTAAAAAAGGCACCATTTAAGGTGCCTTTTTTATTTGTATTTACTGCATGAAACTCCGTAAAATTATTGCAATTCATTTTTCAGGCACTCAAATAAGCAATGATATTCTCTCTTGCAATTTATGCCGCACCTTACTCATCCCAAGCGAGCTATACCGCATATCGTTTTGCTCTCGCACTTCTTGAAAATGGACATCAACTTTACCGCATATTTTTTTACCATGATGGCGTTCATAATAGCTCAACATTAATTACCCCACCCCAAGATGAAATAAATTTAGCGCTTAATTGGCAAAAGCTTGGCAAAGACTACAACGTTGATCTTGTGGTGTGTATTGCAGCTGCCTTAAAGCGCGGAGTGTTAAGCGAACACGAAGCCAAACGCTACGATAAGCCTACACATAATCTGCATGAGAATTTTGAAATAAGTGGGCTAGGCCAATTAGTCGATGCGGCTGTTATTTCTGACAAGCTCATTACGTTTGGCAACTAATAACATGACAACAATAAACAAAACAATTAGACACAAAAAACTTTTATTTATCAGTCGTCAAGCTCCTTACGGAACATCACTTGCAAAAGAAGCGCTAGATGCAGTTCTAGCAGCATCTGCTTACGATCAAAATTTAAGTTTATTATTTATGGATGATGGCGTATTCCAACTTTTGTCGACACAAGACTCTGGAGATTTGGAACAAAAAAATTTTGCAGCGATGCTGTCAGCATTAACCTTTTATGAAATTAAAAATATTTTTGTTCACCTTGAATCAATACAAGCGCGGCAAATAACGATAAATGAACTCGCTCTTAATGACGCCCAGATTATAGATAGCGCAGCTATTTGTGATTTGCTGGCCGAGCAAGACCATTTGCTGAGTTTTTAAAATGAGTATTTTACACACAATCAATAAATCACCTTTTTCTCACACAATATTGCTATCTTGCTTACAAATTTGTGGGAAAGATGACGAAATTTTGCTTTTAGAGGATGGGGTATTCTGTGCTATTAAAGGGTCACCCTACATGGAGGAGCTATCCGCAACTATTCAAAAAGGCATAAAAGTTTATGCTCTAGTTAGCGACGTGAAAGCTCGCGGATTGCAGGAAAAGCTTTGCCCCAATATTCACATTACAGATTACAATGGCTTTGTACAATTGAGCATAAAGCACCAATGCACACAAAGTTGGTATTGATATGCAATTGCTTATCAAAGAACATATTGTCGAGTTAGACAAAGAAGGGTTTTTAAAAAAACTAACGGATTGGAATGAGGAAGTTGCAATCAAACTTGCTCAACAAGAAGGGATTCAATTAATCGCCGCCCATTGGGAAATTATTGAGCTGTTGCGTGATTTTTATCAAACCTACCAACTTTCACCATCAATGCGAGCATTAGTAAAACGCACTGAGCAACTGCTGGGATCAGAAAAAGGTCGCAGTATATATCTGTTGCAACTTTTCCCACCCAGTCCTGCAAAATTGGCCTGCAAAATTGCAGGCCTACCCAAACCATCAAATTGTTTGTAAAAGCTAACTAACTGCACTATACGCGCGCCAATAGCGAACCCAATTTTAGATTTTTCTATTATGCAGCTTCAATTGATTTGATTGTGCCTTTAGGTAACACAGCCTGAACTGCCACCTTTTGGAATTTTAATTCAATATTATTTCCAGTTTCTATCACAACATAGCTGTCATCAACTTTCAATATCTTTCCCAACATGCCGCTAGTCAAAACCACTTCATCGCCTTTCGACAAAGCTGTGACAAGATTCTGATGTTCCTTTTGACGCTTACGTTGCGGGCGGATAATGAAAAAATACATGAAAGCAAATAACCCACCAAACATCGCAATACTGATAAATGGGCTTGCAGCTGGTTGTGCTTGTGCAGATTGCGCGTACGCAGAAGATATGAAAAAACTCATTTAGAACCCCTAACAATAAAAAGCGCTAACTCTACCCTTTTTACAAAGAGCAGGCAATTAGCGCCATTCATTTAAGAGGGACTATTTTAAAATTAAGCGTAATCCCTAAACAGTTTGCGAAAAACACTTGGGGACAATCCCGTCCAGCGTTTGAACGCGTTGGTAAAACTGGTTCTATCCGAAAAATCGAGTGCTTTTGAAACTAAATCTACGCTCATATGATCATTAATTAAATATTTGATCGCGTAGTTGAATCGCACATCGTCACGCAGCTGAGCAAAGTTTGCATTTTGCTGTTGTAAACGACGTTGCAATGTTCTTTTAGATAAACCGATATCTTCAGCAACACGATCAATTGATAAATCAGAGTGACCTACTCGCTGATGGAGGGTAGTAACAACACGCCCAGACACTCCCTCACAATGAGGAATTCTAGCTAAAGATAAATATTCTTCATAAGACCTTACTGCCGAATGAGCAAACTCACCACTGGATGTAAAATCTTCATTACGATAATTGCGTTGTAACTGAATCATTAAGGCCTCTCTTTATGCTACTAAGGCATGAGATATATGAGCAGTTGATGACAAAACCAATCAAGGTTACGAGATCACTCTAATTTATTATCCGTACGACCATTATAGATGTATAAAATTTAAGCGCCACCAAAAAGTTGAAAAAACAATCTGAAAGTCACAAAAATTAATTTAATATATCATAAAAAATCAAAAGGTGTCTTTTATATAATTAATGGCATCTAAATTATGAGTTTTCGTATTCACCTTGCTAATAATATGCTGTAAATAACCATCAATGTCGATAATAAAACTAGTTCGAATAATCCCCATATACTGTTTTCCCATAAAACTTTTCATGCCCCACACTCCATATGCTTCAGCAACCGCATGCGCATCATCAGATAAAATAGTAAATCCTAAATTATATTTAACATCAAACTTTTTCAGCTTTAAAGGCAAATCTGGACTAATCCCTAATACCACAGTATTTATGGCGTCAAATTCATCTTTTGAGTCACGAATTGCGCAAGCTTGAATCGTACAACCTGGAGTAGATGCTTTAGGATAAAAATAAACAACAACATTATTTTTACCGCGAAAACTTTTAAGCTCTATTTTTTCCCCATGCTGATTCAACAATATAAAATCAGGTGCAAGCTCCCCAAGTTTTGGAAAAGTCATAAATTATTTCCTCCATACTAGGGGTGTTGGAGCAATCACTTCACAAATTAATTCAAAAAATTGATTTGAGAATATGCAATCATCGCCCCCATTCGAGCACAATAGTTTTACTGACGAATATTGACTAATTGTTGATTTCATAAGCCACATAAAACCTTTCGCTGTATTTACCATTTAAGAATATTAAAAACCTAAAACACCTTCAGGTAATTGGATAGCCATTCGATGCAAGCTCCCCCCCTGCTCCGCCAATATTTGGGTGGGAATACCCATAATGTCGAATCCAGGAAAAGCCTGAAACATAACTTCCAGGGCATGCTCATCACTTAATACATCATAAATTGGAACCAATACAGCTTCATTAACAATTAAAAAGTTAGCATAAGATACTGACAATCTTTCATCTTCATCATTAAATATCGCACCAGGCCAAGGCAATGGCAACAAACGATAAGGCTCGCCCTTAATATTTTTCATAAAACTCAATTCAATTTCCATTTTTTTTAATGCGTCATAATATTTATCCTGCTCATCATCGCAAGCTGTATATACGATTGTGTTATTGGGGCAAAAGCGTACTAATTGATCGACACCACTACTGCTGTCACACACACTTCCATTTTCTAGCCAAATGACATTGCTCACACCGAATACATTTTTTAAACGGCTTTCTATGTCATTTTTAGATAAATTGATATTACATTTTTTATTAAAGAAGGAAGATACATTGGTGAGTAAAGTGCCCTGCCCATCAGTTTCTACAGCACCAGCTTCAAGGTTCCAATGTAAAGTTTCATATTGCGTTGTAGAGAAAGTATTTTGCAGCTGTAGCTGTTGAAATATATTAGTAACATTTACGTGAGAAATTTCACCACCGCTTAAATTAAAATTTAATAACTTCATACCCTGGCCTGCTTCAACCACGATAGGGCCATGATCCCGCGCCCAGTGATTACAAGTTGTATCAGTATAAGCAATAGAATAAAAATGAACGTATTCCAATGGAATCGACATAGCTTCAAGTCGCAAACGAACATTCTCGATCTCGATTTCAGGCAGCGCTATTATTACGTCAGCATAATCACATGCAATTGAAACTAAGGCCTCGTAAAGTTGCTCAATATCGTTGTAATGTATTCCCATAGCATCTTTAAGGGGCCACAACAAAAGAATTGCGTCCTGAGGTTCCCACTCAGCTGGTAAACGTTGGCCTAACATAGATATCCTCAAAATAAATAAGTATTCAGCTGAAATTAATTTGGTTAACCATCCGACAAAAAATACATTTATTTTGTATTAATAGTTTCTTGTGCAGGTAATGAAATTATATTCTCGCCCGTAACAGATTTCTTCATTTGCAATGGCAATTGGTCAGCGCCAGTAAAGGGCCCAACCTTAACAATGACGGCTAAAGCACGCGAAGTAAAATTCTCAGCATTACCGATAACAACGTGTAAATTTAAATAATAGCGGCCACTGTTCGGGGCCAACAGACTAACAGGTAATTGATAGTAGCCATCCGCATTTAAACGCACATCTTGGATCTCATTGCCGCTTAACACTTGTAATCCTTCACTGGAATTTAATTTTATCTGTATAACTCCGCTAGTAGATTGAGCCTTCAACAAAACAACTACTGTTGATTCTTTATTTTCATCAATTGTTATCATATTGGCAGAAGCCAAACTCACTGAGGCACCAGGTTTCGTTGTTTTTGTTCGTGTTAATAATTGTGATTCATTCACAGAAGATGAAACTATTTCGTGTTTACTTTTTTGCTGACATCCAGTAGTGGGCAACAAACAAAAAATCAACACAATTAACGGTACATTTTTCATGGCGAATCTCAACATTTTTAATTACTCATCACCCGAACGTTAAAACAATGGGTGTTCATTTCCGCGTTTGTAACACTATTATTGCTAATATCATAAATCTCTAAAATATAGTTTCCATTTGGGAGATTTACAGTACCTGTAACAGTATTATTTGTAGTATTTTCAAGATCTAATACGGAACTACCTTTGTTATAAACAATTATCTCAGGCTTTGAAATCGCATCAGCGCCACCCGCTTTTGTTGCATTAATAACATAGGAACCTTCCTGAGATATAGAAAATTTTAAAAATTGTGAATTTCCGAGCTTATTAAATTTACCAAACTCCGGTGAACTGCAAACATTGATAGCTACGTTATCAGGATTAATTGTTTTATAGACAGGTAAGCTTGCCGCTAAAGCACCATCATTTATTTCGTTTATGCCGTACTCGTCAATTCCGTTGATATTTTGCTCTAACATCAAACTATTAAATTCAGCTGCCTGACCACTCAATAAAACTTTAAGCTGCCCATAGAATAAAAAAATACTGGTCATGGCATCATTTAAAAAATAATTGCTATTATTCAATACAGAAAATATTGGAGTGAAGTCATTAGACGTTTTGTTATTTGAGCTAATGTAGTAATTATAAAATATCGCTCCGACCGAACCCTCGCTAAAGAATCCCTTTGCACTACGAACTTTATTACTAATATTGATAGCAAAACCAGAACTTTGCGCACTACCCGAAGTATCGCTATAAATAGGATTGTCTAACATCATCGCTGAAAATGCATTAGCAAATCCTTCAGACATAGCAACACGCATATCCAATTTTTCACCGTCAGAATGCCCACCACCCATGCTATCAGAACGTGAAAAGTTTTCTTCTACATAATGTCCCCATTCGTGGAGTACAACGTGCTTATCAAATTCATCAGTATCATTGTTAGCATCACCTAAAATATAAATTGCTTCTCCATCATAAAAAGTGGTACCAATTTCACCGAGCGTATAAATGCCATCAGCTTCATTATTTTTTGTGCTCCAACGCAATTCCATCGGTTTAAAATCGCGTGTATTCCCTGCTTGATTTAACCGCGTTACGCCAATATAAATATCATCCAAAATAGCAAAAGGTGCTGCTGCCCGAGCAGATGAATAGCTGCTGCCACCCCAACCTGAAGCTGCATTTAAAGTACGTTGAGAATTAGTAGCGCCAGACGACGCTAAAGAACCAACCAATACATAAAGTGCATTATTATTAGTATTGTCGGTTACTTTAAAGTCCCAGCTAGGTGATATGTTATTTAGTAACGCTGCTTTCACGCGTATCTTAACAAGAGTATTTGCTGGCACATTGAAGGAATAACCACCATCGCTTGCAGTAATGCTAGCATCAAGAATATCCCCATTTTCTTTGAGCACTTCAATCACTGCACCACGTATAGGACGCTGTTCTGTTGCAAGATAATTCAAACCAATGTTATTGTTTTTATGCGGAACATAGTCGTAAGTTGCTGTGCCGCTCAATAACACCAAGGCCGTAGAACTGGCTGCAGATGATGAATGATTGCTAATTGAGGAACTAGCGACGCTTGAGGGTTGGGGCTTTTTATTTGAACCGCTGCCGCACGCACTTACTGCAAGAACCACTACTATCAGGAGCCACAATAAACCATCGCCAAAGGAGCGACCTCTAAAACTGCGCAAATTTTGCATTGAAAATTCCACATTTATCTTAATTTTCCAATCATAGACAACCCCACCTCATAGACCAAGCACTAATACTTCAAAAAGAGATGCATAACACATGAATGGTTTTGTGAAGACGATAATGAAAGAAGAAGGTGACAACGGAATGGATCAAAACATAACTGAAGGAGAAGGAGCCTGGAAAAAGTAAAGCCGGCTTCCACCGGCTTTACAAATTTTATAAAGTAGGGATTTTGATATCTTTAAACAACTCATCTAGCTCCATGCGAGAATGGCGGTTAAACGCCTCGTTTACGATATCTTTGGTTAAGTGTGGCGCAAACCTTTCGATAAAATCAAACATAAATCCACGTAAGAAGGTTCCGCGACGGAAGCCAATTTTAGTGGTGCTAGGCTCGAATAAATGGCTCGCACTTAAGCACACCAAATCGGAGTCAACTGCAGGGTCATATGCCATTTGCGCAATGATACCAATCCCTAAGCCAAGGCGAACATAGGTTTTGATAACGTCGGCATCAGCTGCGGTAAAGACCACGCGAGGCGCTAAACCTCGGCTGATAAACGCTTCATCCAGCTTGGATCGGCCAGTAAATCCAAACACATAAGTCACAATGGGATATTTAGCAATATCTTCAAGTGTTAGGTGTTGTATTTGCGCTAAAGGGTGGTTTTTAGGTACAACAACACAACGATTCCAGCGATAGCACGGCATCATTATTAAGTCGCTGAATAGCTCCATTGCCTCAGTTGCGATAGCAAAATCAACCGTACCGTCAGCAGCCATCTCCGAAATCTGCATGGGTGTACCTTGATGCATATGCAAAGCTACTTCTGGATACTTTTTAATAAATTGACCGATGACAGGAGGCAGCGCATAGCGGGCCTGGGTATGCGTCGTTGCAATAGTCAAAGTACCCTTGCGCTCATTACTGAACTCCTGAGCAACTTGCTTGATACTTTCTACTTTACGCAGGATTTCTCCTGCTTTTTTCAAAATAGCTTCGCCCGCAGGGGTAATGCGGGTTAAATGCTTCCCGCTGCGCGAAAACACTTCCACACCCAACTCATCTTCCAACAAGCGAATTTGCTTACTGATTCCCGGTTGAGAGGTATAAAGGCTCTGTGCAGTGGCTGACACGTTTAAATCGTGATGGGCAACTTCCCAGATATAACGTAACTGCTGTAACTTCATAAGCCCTCCAAATGGCTCATTGGATCGGAGGTTCTTGTTGATCACACAACGATCAACGGTTATAAAAACACGTAAACTCTATGTAATTGAAGAATAGACATCCATTGCATTAAATTCCAATTTTAATTTCATCTTTCACATAAAGAATATTTCTTACAACTTTAGACCATATCCACCCAAAAATAGCTTTCAATAGCAATTTTATTCTGATTTGGTGGATTGTTTCTAAAGTCAGGGCAAAATCACTTGATTGGCAATACCATGTGGCACATGTCCAGTCGCCACATGTTCACTCGCAGAATCACAATGAATGCGCTGGTCGTCGAAGAATACATCGGCGCCATAAGCCTTTAAAAACGCACCTTTCGACAAACCGCCCAAAAACAACGACTCATCTATACGAATATTCCAAGCCCGCAAAGTGCGGATAACGCGTTCATGCGCAGGGGCTGAACGAGCGGTGACTAGCGCGGTGCGAATAGGACAATCATGCTCGCCAAATTCCCGCTGCAAACCTTGCAGTGTGGCCAAAAACTCTTTAAATGGGCCGCCACTTAATGGTAATTTCGCTGCCGCCTTTTCACTTTCAGTAAAAGCACTTAACCCTTCTTGCTTATATACACGCTCAGCCTCATCTGAAAACAAAACTGCATCACCATCAAACGCAAACCGTAAAATATCTTGATGATCAACATTACTCTTAGATGCTAATAAAGTAGCGGCTGCAATGCCATGATCTAGTGCATCACGCACATCGTCGGCATTCGTGGACAAAAATAAATGGCAGCCAAATGCAGATGCGTAACCATAGGGAGATGTACCACTGCAAAACGCGGCGCGAGTAATATTTAAACCATAATGCTCAATAGAATTAAAAATACGTAGACCCGTGTCCGCACTATTTCGCGATAATAACAACACTTCAACACGTGGCTCGCCACCTAAACTCTCGTTAAGGCGCAATAATTTTTGCACCATAGGAAAGCCGTCACCCGGCATCAGCACCTCATCTTCATGTTCAATTTGGTAACGCATATAGGCATCCAAGCCTTCGTTAACAAAAACTTGATGGCTAGCGTCCAAATTGAACAAAGCGCGCGAGGAAATTGCAATCACTAATTTGTTACCAAATTTGCTTGGCATATAAAACTTTCCCGGAAAATAAAATATTAATTCTAAGCAAGACTCTTGCTCACCACTTCAAATACATCTTTCGACAAATTTGGTTCCGCCAAGATACGCCTGAGTTCAGCAGTCATTAAATTCTGACGGATTGAATTGTACTTCTTCCATTTGGTTAACGGAGTTAACAAACGTGAAGCAATTTGCGGATTTTGGCTATTCAACTGGATTATTTGGTCCGCCAAAAATACATATCCAGGTGCAGCACCGTCTGCCGTTAAATGATGAAAATTAATAGCGTTACTATTACAGAAGCTGGAAACCAGTGAACGAATTTTATTAGGATTTTTAGCATCATAAGCTGCGTGTTCTTGCAATGCTTTTACGTTTGATAAAGTGTTGGGCAATAGGCAACTGGCTTGAACACTTAACCATTGATTTACCACGAGTGATTCATATTGCCAACGCTGATAAAAATCAGCCAGCGATCTTTCAGCGAAATTTTGTGCAACAGAAGATTCCGCATTTACTAACTGTGTTAATGCTGCCATTACATCCGTCATATTATTGGCCGTAGCATATTGTTGTTCGCAGGCTCCAATAAAATCTTTTTCATCAAGCAACATTAAATAGGCAAGTGCGACATTTTTTAAACTACGCGCAGCAATCGCATCAGCGGTAGCAGAATAAGCCGCCTGATGATTATAGTTATTATAAATACGTTCAAATTCACTGCGTAACTCACGGGCAATAATTTTTCGCACAGCGCTGCGGCTATAATGAATTGCCTCTACGTCAACCACATCGGCTAGCTCACTTATATAAGCTTCAGATGGTAAACTCAGCATATAAGCAACCATCGCTTGATCCAAGCTATCATCTTGCAATACATTGCGATAAGCATTAATTAAACGCTCATCGATGCCAAGCATTTTTATATCTTCACCGCGCTGATAGGCAACAATAACATCGTTAATAACCTGCAACGCTAATTGCTGGCTGGCATCCCAGCGATTAAAACCATCGCTATCGCAACTCATTAACAACATTAAATCTTCACGCGAATAATCGTAACTTAATTTAACCGGGGCAGAAAAACCGCGCAGCAACGAGGGCACCGGCTTTTCTTGAACACGAGTGAACACAAATGTTTGTTCGGATTGGGTCAATTCAACAACCCTATAAGTATTATCACTGGTTTCAAAATCAGGCTCTACGCCCTTCAAATACAAGGGTAAATCCCCTGCACTACCAAGTAAGCCCATAGCGATAGGAATATGGAAAGGTAATTTATGCTGGCATTCGGGAGTAGCTGGGCAAGTTTGTTTAATATGTAATGAGTATTCCTGGCTATTTTCATTGTACTCGTCCGTCACTTGCAAACGCGGTGTGCCTGCTTGCGAATACCAACGTTTAAATTGAGTCAAATCATTACCCGATGCATCCGCTAGCGCGGCCACAAAATCCTCAGTAGTTACCGCTTGTCCATCGTGCCGCTTAAAGTATAGATCTGTACCCTTACGAAATTTCTCTTTACCTAATAAGTTGGCCAGCATGCGTACAATTTCCGCACCTTTTTCATAAACAGTCATGGTATAAAAATTTGAAATTTCAATATAAGATTCTGGACGAATTGGATGCGCCATAGGACCAGCATCTTCTGCGAATTGGAGTGTACGCAATAACGAAACATCCTCAACTCTCTTTACAGTGCGCGAGCCCATATCTGCCGAAAATTCTGAATCGCGATAAACGGTGAAACCTTCTTTTAAACTCAACTGAAACCAATCGCGACAAGTTACGCGGTTACCTGTCCAATTATGAAAATATTCGTGAGCAACCACACCTTCCACTCGCTGAAATCCAGCATCCGTTGTAGTTGCGGGTTTTGCCAACACACAAGACGTATTAAAAATATTGAGGCCTTTATTTTCCATGGCGCCCATATTGAAATCATCTACCGCGACAATCATAAAAATATCTAGATCGTATTCACGACCATAAATTTCTTCATCCCAGCGCATGGAATTTTTTAGCGAGATCATGGCATGATCGCACTTATCCAAATCTTTTGGTTCCACGAATATTTTTAAAGTAACTTCACGATTAGAACACGCTGTATATTTATCACTAATATGCGCCAGATCGCCCGCAACCAAAGCGAATAAATAAGCAGGTTTTTTGAAGGGATCATGCCATGTCGCAAAATGGCGATTATTCTCTACATTACCCTGCTCAATTAAATTGCCGTTAGAAAGCAACACCGGATATTTTTTATCAGCCACTACAGTAGTGGTGAACTCGCTCATGACATCGGGGCGATCAAGATAATAAGTTATCTTGCGGAAACCTTCAGCTTCACACTGTGTACAATACATGGTGCGTGATTTGTACAATCCTTCAAGGGATGTGTTTAATTCTGGCGTAATGCATACAATACTAGTTAAAGAAAATTGCGCTGGAGTGTTGTGAATAGTAAGAGTTTCTTCACCAAAACTATAATCGCTTGGGTTGAGCGTTTTACCATCAATAGTAATTGAAATGAGCTCTAAATCTACGCCGTGCAACGTCAACGAGTTTACTAATTTTTTGGTCGCTGGATTTACCCGCAACTGTAGGCTTGCAGTAACGATAGTTTTTTCATCATATATATCGACATGCAATTTTGTTTTATCAATTACATAATCAGGAACTTGATAGTCTTTTAAATAAATTGATGTAGGTTGTTGTTCGATAGTAGACATTGGACTTCCTTAAATTATTTACAGTAACAAAGTTTTGTGCGGCGTTTAGATTGAAATTTTAGTAATCTCATTCAATCCACTTAATAGGTTGTTCTTGTTCTACCGGTTCATGGTCATGATCATCACCGCAATAAGCATGAGGCTTTGGTGGAATGTAACCTGTATGGCTTTCCGGTGGCAAATGTGTGTGTTCATAGGCAATCACCGCTTGCATGCAAAGTTCTCGTTGCTCTGCGCTAATTTTATTACCATCCAGCCATTTACCCAATTCAACAGCTCGCTTCAAATTTTCATAAATTTCTGGAGTTATACTATGTAGTAATTCTTGTAAATTCATTGATTAATCTCTAACAATTTTTAATATTTTCGTTGTCATAAGCGCAAAAGCACTACCGGCCGCCAAACCACCTACATGCGCGGCATTCGCAACACCACCACCAATAAAAAAATCAAGCACGCCAAACATACAAGCCACCAACCAAACTAACGCAAATATTAAAAATGCAGGTGGTGCTGCAGTTAATTTGTGTGGTGACAATTTGTGGCTCACCATAACATACCCAATTAATGCATAAACTACGCCTGACATACCACCAAATCCACTTGAGCCTGACCATAAACTCTGTGCGCTATTTGATGCAATTGCGGTAAACAAAAAAAATAAAAAATACCACTTTTTTCCCAGTAAAATTTCCACCCTGCGGCCAATATCCCACATGCCTAGGCTATTAAAGAGGACATGCACGAAACCAAAATGCAGAAATACCGGTGTAATTAATCGCCAGGGCTCCATAAATGTAAAATTCGCAAAACGTTTAAAAGTGAGCAAATATAAAAATTTAAATTGGGGGTCTAAATAATATAAAAATGCCCCTAAGATACTTAATGCAATAAGTGAACTGGAAATAGGTGTTATTTTAATTTGATCAACTAACGATTGCACTGGTGATTGCGTTGGGGTACGAGTATTAACCTGGGCTTCAATATGAATTTTACCTTGTGTTATTCCCTCTAAAAATTGCAAAAGAGAATCGACAATGGCTGCAT
>JANPKH010000181.1:0-24966 GCA_031425935.1 Gammaproteobacteria bacterium
GGAGCGCTAGCCCAGCCGGTTTTCCAGTCGGCTTGCTGGCGCTTGCCCCAGTCGCTAAAACTCATGCGCGTAATATAAACACCATTTTTGTTGCTCAAGGCTTCGACAGAACCGAGCGAGTCGGTGTGTAAATAGTCGTTGCTTGAACTGGCGAGCGTGCCACCGGCCACACTTCTGGTATTAATAATCACACCATCCACATAACTGTTTTGCGTGATGCTGGAACTGCCGCTGGAGGTAAGCTCTTCATATAAACCCCCGGCGAAGGTGTAAGTCGTTGTACCGCTGGTGGTTTGCTTGAAACGCTCGTGGTCTGCGCCGTAAAAAATGTCGGTGGAGCTAGCACCGCTGATGCGAGTAGGTTTGTTGAACACATCGTAGGTAATGGTTTCACTGCCGCGACTGGTCATGTTGCCATATTTATCGTATTGGTAACTGACTCCACCCGCGGAAGTAACGGCGTGAACACCGGCATTGTTGGTACGCGCATAGGCCAAGGTGCCAATGTCCTCGTTCACCGTGCTAGTGCCCTGAGTACTTTTGCGGAAGGTGAGGTTGCCCAGTTCGTCGTAGTTGTATTCATTCAAACGGGCAAACAAACCGCTGGTGGTACTGGTCTTAAGGCGATTGAGCTGGTCATAAAAAAAACTTTCGCTCACATTTTCCAGTGCGTTTCCGTCGGTATTGGTCCTTGCACTGGTGCGGCGCTCAAGGTTGCCAAGGCTGTCGTGCTGATAGCTCAATGCCTGGATGTTGCCGAACAGACTGGTTACTTGGTTCGTACTGCTGAGGCGGCCCGAAGTAATGCTATTCACCTGCCCGGTCGTTGCATCAAAACCGGTCTGGGTGACAACACCATTGCCCCAGAGCTGCCGTGTGAAGTTGCCGCGAGTATCGACGCTGTCTCCTAATGCCCATAAAACACGTGGACTCATACCATCGCTAATCTCTCTGGTTTGGACCTGATAACCCGCTGCGTGATAGAGCCTCTGAATACGGAAGCCACTGGGGTAAGTCACCGTTTCAGGGCGACTGAATTCGTCGTAGGTGGAGGTAAACGTTTTGTCGGCCAACCCAGTAATACTGGTTTTCAGCATGCTGGGTCGCGAGTAGCCATCGTAACCGTACTCGATATTTTGGCCATTGCCGCCTGTGCTGGTGAGCAGGCCTTTTTGTTTGGTGTCCCATATCCAGCTATAGCTGGTCGTAACGCCACTCACCGGCAGATCGACCCGGCTGGTCTGGCGACCGAGCTGATCGAAGCTATAGGTGATTGATTTAGCGTCAGCGGTGCCTTTTCGCCATATTTGGCGACGCAGTTCTCCCAGGCCGTTGTAATCAAAATCTATTACGCCTGCATCCGGGTCTACCATGTGCGTCTTGTTGCCCGCGATATCATGCACAAGGCTAATGGTCGTATTAGGGTTGTTGTTCACGATGGTGGTGGACAGGTTACCGGCGCTGTCGTAATCGTAGGTAACCGGTGTGCTATTGGCATCTTCCACCCTAGTGACCTGACCTAGCGGGTTAAGGTAGCGAGTGGTGCTCTGCGAGGGCTTGAAGCTACCTTGCGCATTTTTAACCGTAACCACATCAACCACTTTGAGGTTGCTGCCATCCTTGATGTATGTGGTCGTTTTACCCGCCCCATCAGGGCCGGTGATGGTGAGAGGGCGACCTAAAGCATCATAATCACTAAAAGTTGTCCATGCGGTAGCCATGGTGGCGCTCACACTGCCTGCAGTGGTGTAAGGTTCGGACACTCGCTCGACATTACCATCAGCACGGTATTCAGTAGCCACATTCACGAGCACACCGCCCAGGCTAAAACTGGAGCGACGTAGTTCACGTTGTAAGACGTCGTAAAAGGTTATGCTTAATGGAGCACCCAATTTGGTGGCTGATACGTTAGTTACTTGAGTGGCAACACCATACATCGCATTGGTAGGACAGGTTACCGGTGAGGAACTACAGTAAAACGAAATCAGCTCGGTGCGCGATTGGTCGGGAGCAAAACTTTCAACCAACCTGCCCAGACTATCGAAGCGCAGGATACTGGCCAGACCATTGGGTGTTTTTGTGAAATTCACCTCACCAAAACGCTCATCGTAGCCGAGCGTGCTGACGTGATTACCGGTGCTGATATGGTTGGTAGTAGTGTGTGGATAAACATTTTTAGCAAAATCACCCAACACCGTTTTGCGTGTTGGCACTGTGCCACCGTCAATATCTTTGGCCGACACCTCTAGGGTATTGACGACACCATTACTTTCACGCCCATAAGTAGTCGTACTTTGCAGTGCAGTACCTTTGAAGTCCGTTCTGGTTGCAATTTCTTTGGCAGCATTAGGGGTAAATGCAGTGGTGACTGTTTTGGTTTCAGCTGTCGCTATTTTTGTCACCGTTTCTATTTGCTCGGTGACAAAATCGTCGGTGCAATCAGTGGGTGTGCTGTAATAATTAACCACTTTCACGGCACGTTGTGTGCTCAGCTGACCTGTAACACTGACGCCACTCAAGCCAGAGCCTTGTGTGATGAGTTTATCAGTAAGATTTCCGCAGCTATCAAAAACATTGTTAACCTTACTCACACTCAGCGGTGCGCCCGTATTAATGGTCAGGAGCTGATAATCCTGCTGAATGCTGTTATCCAGGTACGGGAACCGGGGATTTTGGGCGTGGATTGCATAAGTATTTTTTGTCGAGCTAATCAAAACACCAGCGCTGGTTTTATTTGTTGCTGTATCTACTCGCCCTATGTAAGGGAAGCTTTGGCGGTAGTTTGTTGAAATAACGACATCCGTTGCTTTATCCGTAATTTGTATATTTGCAAAGCCTAAAAAGCCGCGCCCCTGCAAATCCATTTTCGCGCCGGAGTAGTTATAAAAACGCTCGTTATAGCCACCTTTACCATTATTGACCGATAGTTTTTTAACGACCTGCATATCTCGCCCTGCATGCACCTGTGGGAAAATCGGTGTAACAGAATCTTGTGTGTACAGGGACTTGTCGTTATTTGTGTCGCTAGTTAAAGGGCTGTAATCCAAAATAATGTCTGCCCCAAAACCATCAATGATTTTTATTAAGAGATCAGACTTTTTGGGCTTGCCGTAAAAAATGGTATTTAGATATTTAGCGTCTTGTATCCCATCATTGTTCATATCTCCCACGAAGGCCTCAGGGATTCCCACTGGCGTGCAGGCTGTACCACTCAGAAAACGTAAAGCCACACCCGGCGCCTCCTGGAAACTCATTTCACCACCAGTATCCCGAGCTAGTAATACGCGCAGTTGGCAGTTGTCTGTTGTACGCGGGATAACGGCAAGCAAATCCTCTCGGCCGTCTTTGTCATAATCATAGGGATAACTATGGTGGTTTGTGGAATGGACTCCGTTCCCGCTAGCTACAATTTGAGTGTTAATTTCAGGACCGAAGTTGCCGTTCTGAAGATTAAGCCTATAAAGCCATTCGCCCTTTCCATAATTAGCGGAACTACTATCTTTGTTTATGTGATTAAAAATAAAGTCTTTGTTTCCATCACCATTAATATCGCCCACCGTCCGAAATTGGCCGCCTGCGACCATAATGGGTTGGCTCCAGTAATTTTGACCGCCAGAGACTAATTGGGTCTGATTCGCCTCAAATGACCAGCCAGTATTTGGAAAACTACCTCGGATGACGTAAATCCCTTTAGGCATAATTGTGACGTCAGTTCCGTAATTAGCATTAGTTGAAATCTCTTCTTTAGATCCATCTCCGTTTATATCAAGGAACATTGCACCTACTTTATACTTATCCGTATTAGCACCATAAAAGGCTCTATCTTCGGCCGTAAATGTTGGCTCAGCGGTATTTTGTTGAATGTAATTTTTTGCGGTGTAGATAACATCGTCCAGCCCATCCCCCCGCAAATCAGACACCATGATCCCACCCGGCTGCGTGCCACTCGTGATCTGCATATAACTTTTTGTCTGCACCGACTTATTGATATTGTAGAGCACGCCAACTGTATAAATTCTAGGATTAACAGATGAGTTGGTTTGCTTTATAACCAACGCATAGCCATTTCTCGTTCTAATCGGTTGGACTATATCGGGCGAGTAGCCGCTGGTCACCCAGTCGGCGTTAATGAAACAGTTATTTTGTGTACCCCAGGCAACACTGGTTACTCCAAGCGCGTCGTTATACCCATCCCCATCCAAATCTATGAATTGCATTACATTGTCAACATCACCGCCTGAGCAGTAGGAAATTTGACGCGGATTGGCTTCGTCAAACCCTAGCTCTCCTGCTTGCCAGGCAAAAGTTAAAGGTCTGGCACATTTCCAAACGCCGGACTCGTAGCCGCACTCGGAAATAGTATCCACAAGCTCGCGTTGCGTATCACCGCTCAACTTGTAATTAATGCCATACCTTTTCACCGGAGTTCCGGTTTCGGGAGAACTTGGGGAAGTAACGTTGATATAGGTTGTGACTGTATCAAGTACTTTTGTTTTTTTGTATTTAGTACCGTCTTCGTAACCCCATGGAGTTTGACCGGACCTGGTTTGATATTTGAAAACAACTGCTGAGTCGGGGCCAAAATTAATGCGGTCTGGATAGTAATCATTGTCTTGAGTGTTTCGCTGGTAGGTAACTGTGTAACTATTACCGTATGCATCCTCTACCTTATCAAGCGCCCAGGTGTCCACATCATTGTAGCCTTTTCTAATGCGACTATTTTGCCCAGAGTCCTCTCCACCATAGGTGAGGATGCGGCCATCTTTTGTCCATACCTTGAAATATGCATGCTCAGCAAAATATCCGGTTCCCCCAAAAGCTTGGATCTTAGTGAAATTATCGATTTCGGTTTTATAAATCGTATTAGCAGCCCAATAGTCCGTAGAACCATTTGCCACCACGAGTTTTTGTCCATCCAAACACAAACGCTTATTTCCGCCAGAGAATCCGTCATTAGCGAAGGTACGTTGGCAGCGAGTGATAGCTGAAATTCCGCTTAAATTCCAACCCACGCCCATCAAGCCATTACCACCGCGACTGTTGTAATTCAGCGCTAGTTTAGGTTTGAGATCTCTCACGGCTGGAGGTAAATCAATGCCGACCGAGTATTGTGCTGCACCATTTGTTATTGAAAGATTGCCTTGGGTGGTAGCGACTGACTGGCTTGCGCCTAAAGAAGGTACGCCAGATACATCCAACGATGGCTTGAAAAGAGCAGGCGCTTGAGTTTCAAAGTTAAACTCTGCACTACCGACACTGGAATTGACTGCTGAGCTTAGGCTTGAGCTGGACGATGAAGAAGGGGATGTTGCCAGACCCGCCTTATCTCTCAAAAATACTTGCGTCGTGGCTATGTTACTCAACGGACCGCAAAAAACATTGCATGCTTTTACTTGATAGAAGTAACTACCCGAAGTCATCTTCGAATACATGCCGCTAAACACTTTTACCAAACTATCCGCTCGCATAATTTTAATGTTGTTCTCATACAACTCGTAGCTAGTAGCACCAATAACTTGGCTCCAACTCACACCAAAAGCACCATTAACGCTTGCAAAAGGTGCTGTAAGTATTGGTGCCTGGACAGGAGCAGGCGCGGCAATCAATGTATTTGACGATACCCAACTTGAACAATTACCGGGCACACAGGCGCGTACTACGTAGGTGTAGCTTCCCGGCAGTGTAACTTTACTGAGCGTAGCTTTATTCGCGGTAAATGTTTGAGCTGCTCCATCGTTAGAACCATTCAATTGGGGCTGAATTTCATAACTTGTTGCAGTGGCCACCGCCGACCAATTAATGGTTGGCTCAGCAGATATTTGATCCAAATAAGCTATCACATAAGTTGGTGCCACCATTTTAACGATGGAAGTAGCATTAAAAGTTCCACTGGAATTGGACAAATAGGTGTAACCACCAATATCAATATCTTTACGACCATCCGAATTAAAATCACCAAATCCTATGCTCAAACTACGATTACTAAGATTAGGGGTAGTACTAGTTGAAAAAGTTTGTCCAATAGTCGGCGTAGCTGAAGCAGAGGAACTGATTAACAATAATGATGGATTTGTAGCCGCCGCTCCACGCAGCAACACTTTAGACTGACCGCTTACACCATCAGACCAAATATAGTAATCAGAATTTTCTACGCCTTTGCGTAAACTATTTGCGGCAATTTTTGCAGCCAACTGAGCAGCGCTCATTTTGGATGGTTTTGGAGATTCATAACCAGAGCTGGTCCCATAAATCACAAAACTTGGCGGCGGGAGAATTACGATTGGTGAAGCTATATCGCCATGCAGAATAATAATGATTTGTTTGCCGTGGAAATAATAATCACTTTTGCCATCACCATTAACATCACCCAGATAAATATCGTAGTTGTTAGTTGCTATTTCTTTATTGGCGGATGGTTCAGCATTGCCCAGAAAGGGCGTCATGGTAAAGGTAGCCACGGCCTCTGCACTATCGGCCATACCGGTTTTAAAGCTTTTGAACCTTAGGGTTGTGGTGGTGGTAATTGTAAATAAGCCGCCTACCGTACCGGAACTTGCTGTCACGGGAGTGTTATTTGAAGTGAACCGCAAGGTTGCGCCAGCCGTCGCATTCCCAGCCGCTACGTTTACACGGCCGAAGTAATTTCCGCCAGCGGGGGTAATCGTCGGGGTCGCGACGGCTCTTTGGTATACAGTAACCACGCCAAAACAGGTAGTAGTGGATGCAAAGACTGCATAGTAATTCTGATTGAGGTTATTGTTTTGCTGGCATGGCACTGAAGCAGTGGTGGTTAGTATTTCTTCCGCCACCTTGATTCCCGCGACAAAGTAACCCCTCCAAGCGGTAGAGCCACTACCACTATCCTGCGTAGTATAAGTAACCACATTGTTAGCACTTGCATTTACTGCGAGAGAAATAAGCGCTACAAAAACCAAATAGGAAAATAATTTAACTATGTTCATTTGTTCGTCCATATATGTATTTCATTGAAAGACATGGGGTGTTTTTAGGGAAATTATTTAACTATTGATCTATTGAACAAGAGGGGCTGTAGCAAAAAAATTGAAATGGCTTGAGGCGCTGACATATTGCCGTCCTTAGAAAAATATATAAAGTGGTGAAATTGTCCACTGTTCACTGGCTGACTAGAAATTGCCGGGATCATAAATTGCTGGCACATAAAAAGTCAAACCGAATATTAATTTGTGCAACTTATATCAAAAAATTATTATATTTCGAAAATATGTAGCTTGTATGAAGGTAATGATTTCCGGAAGCTCGACCGACTCAAGAAGCACAACCCCGCAATATCCTGTTAGAATGGCGGCCTTTTTTACGTGGCTATTTTTTACATCTCCGGCTCTTGCCGCCTGAGAAAACCCAATCTTAATGCGAACTCAATATTAATGAGCAAGCTACATTAACGAGCATTCTATGAGCGAACATCAAAACTCTAACCCTTCTTTAAGCCCTACTGCATCGCTCAGCTATAAAGACGCCGGCGTTGATATTGAGGCCGGTGATGCCTTAGTGGAGCGCATTAAAAGCGTGGCCAAGCGCACTCGCCGCCCTGAGGTTATGGCGGGTTTAGGTGGGTTTGCTGCATTGTGTGAGATACCAACAGGTTATCGTCAGCCGGTGTTGGTTTCGGGTACTGATGGCGTGGGTACTAAATTGCGCCTGGCGATGATGCTGCAAAAACACGACACCATTGGTATCGATTTGGTCGCTATGTGTGTGAACGACTTGGTTGTTACTGGTGCTGAACCGTTGTTTTTTCTCGATTATTACGCTACTGGCAAACTCAATGTAGATGTAGCAGCTGCCGTAGTTTCTGGCATTGGTGATGGCTGTGTGTTGGCAGGCTGCTCTCTCGTGGGTGGCGAGACAGCTGAAATGCCAGGGATGTATGAAGGTGAAGATTACGATTTAGCAGGTTTTTGTACCGGCGTGGTGGAAAAAGCTGACATTATCGATGGCAGCAAAGTAAAAGCAGGCGACGTGTTAATTGCACTTACCTCAAGTGGCCCACACTCCAATGGCTACTCATTAATTCGCAAAATTATCGAAGTAACTAAGGCTGATTTATCTCAAGATTGTGGCGGCCGCTCATTAGCTGATGCTCTGATGGAGCCAACGCGTATTTATGTAAAATCACTCCTTAAATTAATTAAAGAATCACATGTAAATGCAATGGCGCACATTACCGGTGGCGGGTTAACGGAAAATATTCCGCGCGTATTGCCAGATAACTGTAAAGCAGTTATCGATACTAATAGCTGGGTTTTTCCGCCGGTATTCCAATGGTTGCAACGCGGTGGAAATGTGGATATTCGCGAAATGTACCGTACTTTTAATTGTGGTGTAGGCATGGTAATCGCCATACCTGCAGCAGAAAAAACCAACGCCTTGGCATTGTTAACAGCGGCGGGCGAAACGCCTTTCGTCATTGGCCACATTGCTCAAGCCAACTCAGGCGAAGCCCAGGTTGAGCTGCAAGGGCTTTAATTCGCATGATGGAATCCTCGTTAAAACCCACACGCGTTGTGGTGCTTATCTCCGGCAGCGGCAGTAATTTGCAAGCGTTGATTAATAACTGCCACGCTGGCGCGTTACCCATTGACATGGTCGCGGTTATTAGTAATCGACCTGATGTGTTAGGCTTGGCGCGGGCGCGAGATGCGAATATTCCAGCTGTGGTGCTTGATCACAAAAACTTTACCGATCGCGAAACCTTCGATCACGCACTCATGGAAAAAATTGACAGCTACCAACCCGATTTAGTGGTGCTGGCAGGATTCATGCGCATACTTTCAGCAACGTTTACGCAACATTATGAAGGTAGGATGCTTAACATTCATCCCTCGCTACTGCCGAAATTTCAGGGGTTGCACACGCATCAGCGCGCTTTAGACGCCGGTGAAAAACGTCACGGTGTTACCGTACATTTTGTTACTGCCGAATTAGACGGCGGGCCAGCGATAGTACAAGCCTCCATACCTATAGTGGCTGGCGACAACGCAAATAGCTTGGCAAAACGAGTTCAAGAACAAGAACATATAATTTATCCGCTCGCGATTAAATGGTTTGCAGAGGGTGAATTAAAAATGGTGAATGGCAAAACACAATTGAAGGGTGAACTTTTGCCCGCTTGCGGTGTTCAAATTTATTCAGAGGAATGTTAACGCTTATATCTAGCGCTCTAAACTATGCATTTCATCTGTTTCTATTTTCTGTTTGTCCACCATGAATAGTAATAAGGGCCCCGCCAAATGGAAAATCAATTGAACACTTCTACGTTTTTCATTTATGTTCGACGCTGCTGGGTGCTTAGCCTTATATGCATCGGAATTACCAGCTTTAGTTTTGCGAGTAGTGCGCACGCGCACGCAAGAAACAATATCGGCTTATTTGAGAACACCTACACAGCTAAGCTTCTTGGCTTTTCGGTTGAGGTTACCAGCCGTTTAACGTCATTAAATGATGATAATTACGAACTATACTTTAAAGCTGATTCACTGCTGGGTAGCGTTACTGAAATCAGCAACGTTCGATGGAATGCGGTAGAGCAAACAGTAAAGCCATATCATTACAGCTATAGACGCGCGAGTGTAGGCAAGAACAAAGACGAAGAGTTGAGTTTTAACTGGGCAACACACACAGTTAACAACCTTAAAAATAATAAAATTTTACCTTTTGATAGCACCGCCAAAATTCAGGATCACCTCAGTTATCAATTACAAATGCGCCAGGATTTAATTGCCGGTAAAAGCAATTTTGAATATGCCATTACCAATGGCAGAAAATTTAAAAAATATCGTTTTGAAATTGTCGAGGATGAAATTTTAAAGACACCTTTAGGAGATGTTAAAACGGTTAAAGTAAAACGTTCCAATACCACCGATGACACTGTCATTCACGCATGGTTCGCGAAAGACTTTCACTACCTGCTGGTGCAATTACAGCAAGAAGAAAATGGTTCTGCTTACACCATCTATTTGAGTAAAGCCGCTATTAATGGCAAAGCAATTGAACATTTCTAACACGAATAAAGCGTTTCGATAATACTGCGTTAAAAATAACTAATAACTACTCATTTACTTAATGTAAAATCGGCTTGGGCGTCTTATGTCGCTCTAGCACTTACATCCAGGTAAGCGGGCGTTTTTGTTAGCTATTGTTCGTTGTATTACCTTCGCTCGTACGTAGCATGAAACTCTATAAATTTTTAAGTCAGGAAAAACGTTATGAACATCTCCGAACAATGCATTGCCAGTTTTCACTACACGTTAACCGATGGTAGCGGCAAAGTACTCGATACATCTGAAGGGCAAGAACCCTTAGCTTATTTACATGGTTCGGGCAATATCATTCCCGGTTTGGAAAAAGCGCTATTAGGCAAAACCATTGGTGACAAGCTCAACGTTACCATTCCTGCTGCAGAAGCTTATGGTTTACGCGATGACACTATGGTGCAAGAATTACCGTCAAACATGTTTGACGGCATTGATAAAATAGAAGTTGGTATGGAGTTTCACGCAGAAACTGAACACGGTTTGCAAGTTGTAACCGTAACCAAAGTAGAGGGCGATATGGTTTTTATCGACGGAAATCACCCATTAGCAGGTGTTGATTTGACGTTTGATGTAGAAATTACCGAAGTACGTGCAGCCTCTGAAGAAGAAATGGAACACGGCCACGCACATGGTGCTGGCGGACACCACCACCATTAAAAAATTGCCTTACCCGCCCCGCGGGTAAGGCAATTAAGTTAGTTATTTCGCTTCCACTTTCGTTTTACCACACCGTTCACACTCAAATACAGTTACCAACTTTCCTTCTTTTACCTCGAATTTCTTTTCTGTCTTAATTTTCCATTTGTGAAACCCACTTTTACAGAGAGTTTTACCTTTGTGTTTTTCAAAATCAGTGGGGCGTTTAAAAGGAAGTATATTGCTCATCATCAAACCTATTAATTATTAACCCTAAACCAACCGGCGATGCTATTGCGCTCTCGCGTTGCAGGCAACACTTCATGAGGAAATTTTTCGCTTAAAAATATCACTAGGCGACCAAACTCTGGTAATATTTTTTCCAATATTTTTTCGTCATTTTCGCTGTATATTATAAGTTCGCCACCGCATTCAGGTAACCAATTTTCGTTAAGGTATAACACTGTTGAAAGTACACGATTGGATTGTAATTTTTGTAACTGCTTATGCTCTCCATTCCCTCTAAATGCATCCAAATGTTTTTTATAAAATGCGCCTACAGGGTAATGTGCAAAGTGACTTTCGTAATGAGCCAAGCCCAAAAATAAACGACGATTAAGCTCCGTACCCAATGCCTCCATGTATTGTAAAAATTCTACTGTTATTTTTTTATCCAACTCAAGCCAATAAATCTTGTCTGAGCGTACGTTTTCTTGCACGTGAAAATCTGCCTGGCGACCAATGCCAGCTGATTTAAAAGCATCGGCACGCAATTCCAAAAAATGAGTAAGTAAGCCATTCAACAAGTTTACAGGCACTAGATTATCTAAAACTATATAACCGCACTTTACCAATGCGTCGGCAATTTCATTAAGCTGATTTTCGTTAAAGTGATTCATAAGAGAATTTATTTAATAATCGTAACGTAAAATATCAGGCATTTTTTTAAGAGTATAAATATCAAAGCGACTTGATTTACCTTCTAATTGATACGATGGAATTTTGCCGCCTGCTATTTCAATACACGGCGCTTTGCGTGGGCGTTTGACCACTACGCGATAATTTGCTTTAGCAAGTGCCTTCTCCAATAAAGCATCAGCATCCTCATCTTTACCAACAATATTATGAAACGCCGCCATTTCTTTTTTCACATCCGCTGTTTTTTGGCGGTCGGGAAACATAGGGTCAAGATAAATAACATCGGGGCGATCAGCATCCGCAATTTGCAGTAAATAATCTTGACTGTCTGCACTTAACAGTTCCATCCGCGTCAAAATTTGTTTTAACTCCAGGTCGTCATAAGCCGCAAATTCACGTGCTTTTGTTAATCCACTTACTAGCAACGCATGCACGCAGGGCGACCGTTCTAACATTTGCACTCTGCAGCCCAAAGTCGCAAGGACGAATGCATCTTTTCCCAATCCTGCGGTAGCATCTAATACGCGGGGATAAACTCCTGCTTTTACGCCCGCTGCCTTAGCAATCATTTGGCCTTTACCACCGCCAAATTTTCGCCGATGATCTACCGAACCTTCGGTAAATTCTGCGCGAATAGGTCCAGGTGCTTTACGCCCCGTTTGTTGCAAAGCTGCGCCATGCTCATTAAAGATAACGACAAACTCTGGCTCGGTTAAAGTACTTACATCACAGTCACTGATTACCGCCACCCCCAAATGCAACGCCAACGCATCTGCTTGCATACGCTGAGATTCGTGATTGCAAACCACCACTAATGGATAACTTGTCATACAGAAGCCTTAAGCTTAAAAAAGATATTCAACTGCGCACTACAAAAATACACGGCCATAAAAAAACAACCGACTATATCCAAGCATGTAGCTTCTGGCTAGATTGCCGCTTAGGATATTTATGCGCCAATTATTAAAATGCACTTGTAATTTGCATTTAAGCCACCATCAATTCAAGTTCGTGTAAAACATCAACGTCAAAGGATCATATCTATGTCAACAGTAACTCTCAAAGGCACTCCCTTTAACACTAACGGTAAACTTCCGGCTACCGGCAGTACTGCACCCGCTTTCAATTTGGTTAAAACTGACTTGTCCGAAATCACTAGTGCAAGCCTCGCTGGTAAACGCGTAGTACTCAACATTTTTCCAAGTGTTGACACACCAACGTGCGCGCAATCTGTTCGCACATTTAACGTTCAAGCAAGCGCATTGAACAACACCGTAGTTGTATGTGCATCGCAAGATTTACCTTTTGCTTTAGCGCGTTTTTGTGGCGCAGAAGGTTTGAGCAATGTCATCCCTGCTTCAGCTTTTCGCTCTAATTTTGCAAGCGACTTTGGTGTAAAAATGGCTGATGGGCCATTAGCAGGTTTGACTGCACGTGCAGTAGTCGTTTTAGATACCAACGGCAAAGTGCTACACACAGAGTTAGTGAGCGAAATTGCTAATGAACCAAATTATGACGCAGCATTGAAAGTGTTAGCGTAATAAATTGGCGACAGAAAATGCCAGCGTATTTCACGTTGGCATTTTTTGTAGATTATAAAAGTGAAACATCTTAGATTTAGACAAAAATATCCGACGATTCAAACACTAAGCAGGTCCATTTAAAACTCGCAGAATGCCTTTTCAGCTTTTCCCACTACGACTTTATTTCCACATCCAATTCCAAATTCCTGGCAAAACCGGCATCTCGCTAACATTTCGCACGCTACGTATTAAGGCCGCGTTTTCCAATTCAGTACGATTGTCGTAAAAAGGTTTTGCCGCGACCGGAATGTCGAGCTCCTGTGCGAGCTGCAACAAAATTTTTAAATACGCTTCAATATTTCGCGCCGTACGGGTGTTGATGTCATGGAATGTCACCACTATGGGCGTTATGCCATCAATACTCGGTATCTTGCCGCTAGCCCAACTGATTTTGGTAGAACGCAGATGTTGAAGCAAGTCATCCCGCTTACGCCAATTCCAGTTAATACCCCATATGACACCATCATTCGCACTCAAATCAGTTAACAGCATTTTTAGGCCGTAACGATGATAGCTAGCGAGAGTGCGCGCATCGTAATTCCAAAATGGTGGTCGCACTAATTGTGGTGCTGCTCCCGATACTGCAGTTAAATCGTCGATGCCATCCCGTAGCGACAACTCTAGCTCCTCCGGTTTCATGAGCCGATGATTTGAATGGGAAGGTGTTGAAGTATGAAATGCCAACAGATGACCATCTGCGTGTTGACGTCGCATCAAAAACTGGCCCATCACATTACCACCCCGGCTGGTTGCACGCGTCTCAACAAAAAATATTGCCTTGATACCGGGTTGAACCGTATTGCGCTCCAACACATCGAGAATCAGTTCAGTAGGGTTCCTATTGATTGAACCGCTCGGCCCATCGTCGAATGTAACCAGAAAGCGAATAGGTGGTGGCGTAGTGTGCGCATGCAACTGTGTGCTGTAACCAATAAATACTAACGCAAGTAATACGACAAGTTGCAGACGTTCAAAGGGTAAACACGACATGATGAATGTTCTTAAAGGTTTTGCTGAAGAGTTATTGCATTACCAACAGAGTAGCTGGCAGTTTGCGTGGCGCAGTATAGCACTTAGCATTATAGGGCGGCACAGGTCGCAATTAAGGGGTCGTAATAGACGGAGCTATATCTGTTCCGATTGAAGTCTGATTTAGGCTATCCAACCTACTTCCTATCCAACCTGCTTCACTCCCTGCAAATTTTTCAAGCAATGCGTCTTGGCTAGCAGCAAAAAGTCTTGCACGTAACTCGCAGTTAAACTCTCCTCCCGCACTGCAGCGTAAAGTACGGGCCAAATACCTTTTTCACCCGCGGAGCGCACACTGATGAATTGTTTGTCTGCATATTCCGCTAACACCCAATTGGGTAATGCACATACGCCTCGTCCACTTGCCACCAACTGCACCATCATCAATGTTAGTTCTGACGTGCGTACGCTAAGTGGCTCTACCCCTGCAGGATTTAAAAATTGTTTAAACACATCTAAACGACTACGGTCCACAGGATAAGTAATCAGCGTTTGATCTGCCAAGTCTTGCGGTTGTAAAAATATTTTTGCAGCGAGTGAATGATTGTTGGCAAGGCCAATATGCATTTCATAGGAAAATAAAGGCACATACTCCACGCCTTTCATCGGCAATGGGTCAGAGGTAATAACTAAATCCACTTCACCTTGAGCTAGTGCGGGCAATGGTTCAAAGGTGAACCCACCAGAAAAATCCAACTCAATGGCGGACCATTGGTTGCGATAGATTTCGATGGTCGGCATCAGCCAATTAAAACAACTGTGGCATTCAATGGCCATAAATAAACGCCCAGCCTCACCATGCATTAACTTTTTTACATCGCGCTCTGCATCACCCACTTTAGCTAGAACATCATCCGCTAGTAACAACAAACGTTTACCTGCTGCACTGAAGCGCAACGGCCTACTTTTGCGAATAAATAATTCACAATCCAGGCGCGACTCTAATTCTTTGAGTTGATGTGAAAGCGCCGACTGGGTGAGAAATAAACGCTCGGCTGCTTCTACTACGCTACCCGTTTCCCGTAAAGCAACAAGGGTTCTCAAATGACGAATTTCTAGCATGGATAGTTACCGCAATAGTTACCGCAATCAATTTTGCACTTATCCTACATTAGTTTTTTTCATAGTAAAGCTGAAAAATATCAGTTTGATTCATGTACCGCCTTGCCGAACAATAGCCTCACTCACACTGATTTGAAACAGGAATTTAACATGACTCAAACAATTACAACTCATAACCTTGGATTTCCTCGGATTGGCGCTGACCGCGAGTTAAAGAAGGCGCTTGAATCCTACTGGCGTGGCGACATTAATCAATCGCAACTTGAAGATATTGGGCGCGAATTACGCCGCGCACATTGGCAAATACAAGCGGATGCCGGGCTGGACTTAATTCCTACCGGTGATTTTGCGTGGTATGACCAAGTACTAACGCTATCAGCTACGCTTGGTAATATTCCGTTGCGCCATCGTAAAGGTACCGATACACATATTTTACATACCCAAGAAGAGCAAGCTTGTTGCGCAAACCACGCCCATAGCAAAGTGCAAAAAGAAGCCGAAGCGCAAAAGGGAGCCGAAACGCAAACCTTTAGTGACACAGCCTGTATTGATATTGATCTGGATACATTATTCCGTGTTGCCCGTGGCCGCGCACCCAGCGGCAACGCAACTAGCGCGAGCGATATGACCAAATGGTTTGATACCAATTATCATTATTTGGTGCCCGAATTTCATCGCAATCAAAATTTTGCGCTGAGTTGGACACAAATTATTGACGAGACTGCCGAAGCTATTGAACTCGGTTATAACGCAAAACCCGTATTGATTGGCCCACTCACTTATTTGTGGTTAGGCAAAGAGAAAGAAACAAATTTTAATCGTTTAGATTTATTAGAAAAATTATTGCCAGCTTATGAAAAATTATTAAACGCTTTGGCCGATGTCGGCGCGCATTGGATTCAAATTGACGAACCAATTTTGGTGCTGGATCTACCCCCTGCATGGCAGCAAGCATTTGAAGCCGTTTATCATCGCTTACAAAATTCAAAAATTAAAGTTTTAGTGGCTACTTATTTTGGCGCACTAGGCGACAACCTTACTACCGCCATTAATCTTCCTGTTGCCGGCTTGCACATTGATGCTGTACGCGCACCAGAACAATTGGCCATCGTTATTGATCGTTTATCCCGGCATAAAGTTTTATCCGTAGGCATTGTAAATGGTCGTAACATTTGGCGTAATGATTTGCAAAAATCGCTCATAAATTTACAGCTGGCATATGAGCGTTTGGGGGAGCGATTATGGATTTCTCCGTCATGCTCTTTGTTACATTCACCGGTAGATTTACAACGAGAAGAAAAACTTTCTAGCGAATTAAAAAATTGGTTTGCATTTGCAAAACAAAAAGTTGATGAAGTGGTTAGCCTTAAAACATTACTATTACAGCCCTTCGATGCTACAGCACGAGCAACATTAGCTTCAAGCAATGCCGCGGCACAGGCGCGCTTATTATCACCACTAATTCACAACCCTACAGTACAAGCACGGTTGCAAGCAGTGAAACCAATACATTCACAACGCTATAGTATTTTTAGCAAGCGTATTGTTAAACAACAAGCGATTCTACAGCTACCATTATTCCCCACCACCAGCATAGGTTCCTTTCCACAAACGGAACATATTCGCAGTACGCGTAACGATTTCAAGCAGGGCAAGATAAATGCCGTTGAATATGAAAATCGCATTCGCCAGGAAATTTCTGATTGCATTCTGCGTCAGGAAAAATTAGATATTGATGTGCTAGTTCATGGCGAGGCCGAACGTAATGACATGGTGGAATATTTTGGCGAGCAACTCGACGGCTACGCGTTTACACAATTTGGTTGGGTACAAAGCTATGGCTCGCGCTGCGTAAAGCCGCCCATTATTTACGGCGACGTGTCGCGCCCTTTTCCGATTACCGTACACTGGGCGTCCTATGCGCAATCGCTTAGCAACAAGCCTGTGAAAGGCATGCTAACGGGCCCCATCACCATGTTATTTTGGTCATTTGTCCGCGATGATCAACCACGTGATATTACTGCGCAACAAATTGCTTTAGCGCTACGCGATGAAGTTACGGATTTAGAAGCAGCGGGTATAAAAGTTATTCAAATTGATGAACCGGCAATTCGCGAAGGCTTACCATTGCGCAAACAAGATCGCGCGGCTTATTTAGAGTGGGCAGTAAAAGCATTTCGCATTAGCGCCAGTGGAGTGCAAGATGAAACACAAATTCATACGCATATGTGTTATTCGGAATTTAACGATATTATCGCTGCCATAGCCGATTTAGATGCTGATGTAATCACCATCGAAACTTCGCGTTCTGATGGTGAATTATTACAAGCTTTCGAGAATTTTAATTACCCAAATGATATAGGCCCGGGGGTTTATGATATCCATTCGCCTAATATTCCAGAGGTGCAAACCATGGTAAATTTACTTAAACGCGCGGCCCGGGAAATTCCGGTGGAGCGCCTATGGGTAAACCCAGACTGCGGTTTGAAAACTCGCCGCTGGCCAGAAACAGAGGCAGCGTTATCACGCATGGTAGAAGCCGCAAAAATTTTACGTAATGAATATGCAAAATCTAAAGTTCGTGCAATCCATACTGTACGTGAGTTAGCTTAGAAAAATATTTATAAACGGCTTCACTAATATTTATGACCGATGACTAGGCAAGGCTCGTTACTGAGCCTTGCCACAACAAGCAAATAAATTGAAAAGATATTATGTTTGAGACTCTTTTTTATCAAGTTCAAAATCCTGATCCAGCTCATCATCAACATCGCCAAAATGACTTTTGCGATATTCACGGGGAGTCATTCCCTCCAATTTTTTAAACATAGCATTAAAGGTTGCTTTGGAGTTAAAGCCTACTTGATACATAATATCCAACACCGATTTTGTGGAATCTTCTGTGTGTATTAACAAGCGCTTAGCCTCCTCAATTCTAAATCGATTAATATACATAAAAAAGTTGCAGTGATATTGCTGATTAATCATTGCTGATAAGACGCGAACAGATACACCCAACTGCCCAGCCAAAGAACCAGGTGTTAGGGTGGGATCTAAAAATGGCTTTTTGTCGCGCATAACTTCTTCAAGCTGCACTATATATTCAGTGTTCCCTGAGGCTTTATTTTTTCGTGGTTTGATTGAAGGTACTTTTTCTACCGTTTCCGCCGCCATTGATCCCTTACAAATAACCACCAAAATTGCCCCGAACAAAAAGCAAGTGTTGTAGTTTACAAACAAACCAATTTTTCCAATGGGTATATTGAATTTGTCGACTATATTCAGCACTAAACCTACAGCTACAAAAACCGATAACCCCCACAATATTAATAAGCCACACACCATTACTTTTAACCAGGTCAACGACTCCTCATGAACAGTATTTAATTTTTCACGCTGGCCGATAAAATATCGCCTAAGCTCAAGCGCTGCGATAACACCAAAATAAAAACGCAAGGACTCACGAGCAAAAACCACATACAAAACAGTATAAGATTCTTTAAGTAAATCATATTGTTCGTGCAACATTTCTTTAACGCTTGTTGGCAACGAATGATAAACCAGCAGTTGGTGCATCAAATACAGAAGATATGGCAGAATGTAGGCAATATCCGAGCCTTTTAAACGTATATCTTGATACACCAGCGAGCGCACATACCACAACAAAAATGGCCCTTGCAACCAATAGCCAAATTCAAATACATAGAACAAATTGGGGAAATTATAAATTGCATACTCTCGAAAACCTGCACCAAAACTGATTAAAATATCGAGTGGTACAGCAGCATTACACAAGAAAAAAGCCGCAATAAATATCTTACTAATTTTGTTTTGGCGACTAGCAATGAAAAAAAACAGTGCCAACAAAACACACTGATATATTGTTACCAACAAAATGGTATCGTGAAAATTAAACAGCACCTTATCCACAATAAAGCCCTTTTATATCATTAGAATTATTATTCAATTGCACGCTACTTGACTATTTAATTTTGGTTGCTGATTTTCAACACCATCTTAAAATAAACCTAAGAAACACGAGAAGATTGCCGAGAGTAATAGTGTAAAAGAATATATCCCACATAAAGAAAAGCGGTGATGGTTGATTTAGGTAACTATTATAATTTTTCATAGCTTAACAGTTTGAATAATTTTTCCATATTACTTCGTTTGCGCGATGTGATTACTGTATCAATCCACACTTAGGTAACGGATTACAGCGCCACATCTAGTTAGCAAAAATTGATTTTCGGAAAATGGAGAAGCTATCAGCAACTTCACGAACGGCTACGCCTGTAACGATAGAGGCTGGATAGCGGAAACGAAAGCCTTTCAATTGGATCAACAACGTTCCCGATGCTGGCGCTAACGATACCTAGATCGCCCTTTCACTCTATGATAATAGCAGCAGATCGGCTAATCATACTCAACCCGCTTCCAACTGTACTTTCAGCACCTTAGTGTATTAAAGAAAGATGGAACTCGTGCAGGCAACAAAAGCTGCTAATGCTATGATGGCAACCTTAATTGTCCTTTCGAAATAATCTCTATGCTTCTTTTTGTCGATAATCTAACTAACGTGGATTTCAGCTTTCTTGACCCGGATCGCGGCCTACTCGGAGAGACTTGGTTAGCTAACGTACAACTTCATGGTGAGTTGGATGGCCAAGGTATGGTGTGCGATTTTGGCACTGTCAAAAAAGTGCTGCGCCATTGGTTGGATACTGAATTGGATCACCGTTTAGCTGTGCCGGCGCGCTCGCCTAATATTCGCATAACGGAGGCAGGTGATTTTTTAGAAATTCATTGGAAGTTTGGTAATGCAGGGGAATTTTTGCATACACGCTCACCGCGCGATGCCATTGCGTTAGTTGATGCAGAAGTACTGACACCAAAAACCGTTTCCGCATGGTGTATCACCCAGCTGATAAAACTTTTTCCACAAAGCGTTGCGGCTCTGGAGTTAGACTTTACGTCGGAGGATATCGATGGGGCTTTTTATCACTATAGCCACGGCTTGAAAAAACACCTTGGTAATTGCCAGCGCATTGCCCACGGGCACCGGTCACGGATTGATATATGGGAAAATGGAGAAAAATCACCTGCACTGGAAATGCATTGGGCTGAACGTTGGCGCGACATTTACTTAGGGACTCAAGCAGATATTCACGCACAACCCACACATAATCAACAAGCTTACTACCACTTTGTGTATCAGGCACAACAGGGTGAATTTGAGCTTACCTTGCCGCAACGTTGCTGTTATTTAATTGACACTGATACGACTGTCGAGCTTATCGCGCACCATTTGGCACACGTTATAAAAGCTGAGCGACCAACATCACGGATTCGTGTTAAGGCTTTTGAAGGTATTAACAAAGGTGCGATTGTGGAGTGTTAAACGCAAAATGGTGCTGAACGATTGCTAACTTTTTTTCTCACGTAGAGATTTCAAGTATTTCAATTCATGCAGGGATTTTTTATCATTTGGGTCGATCTCTAAACACTCTTTATATTTAACCTCTGCTTCGTCAATTCTATTAAGTTCTGTTAACGCAAAAGCAATGCCTCTTTTTGCACGAGCTAGCTCGCTATTTTTTAATTCTTGCGGTGAGTAGGTCTCAGCTGCTTCTTCAGAAGTACTAAAAACCTCAAGAGCATCATCCCATTTTTTGTTAAGTTGATGGATATGCCCCAACTCAGACAAATACCTAGAATTAACTGGAGCCATTGCTAAGGCCCGCTCCACATACGTTTGCGCAAGCCCAACATTCCCTAAATCCAATTCAGCGTAACCGCGGAAGTACAGGGCATCGGAACATGTCGTATCCACAGCTTTAGCAGGAAAATTTGTAGCTGCTGCTAAAATCATATAGTAGATTGTTTCAACTGGGCTTCTAGATGCAAATACTTTACTTTTTTTGTCAGAATATTGATTTTCGCAAATTTTTATTGCTTGATCGAATTCATCAATTGCTTTTTTAAAGCTACCGGAAGAAACAAAAGTAACCCCATCCTGCAAATGCTTTTCTGCATTGTTTTTTTGTGAGGAGGTATCGCTTTTGGTGGTTGCACAACCTGAAATCAGTGCGCCTAAAATAATCATATAAATCAATTTATTCATTTTTAATCCTTATGCGAGTTAATCAGCGGTTGAAGCAACTAAATATTAGTTCCTACGGCCTTAGCAGTAAATTTGTTAAAATAAATAGCATATTTTCTGCAATTTTCCAATTTCTTAAACTCCGCTTTAACCTGAAAAATCTTGTTTCGCCTTGCTGGCGAGTATCTTTTCTTTGCTTGTCCAAAGAAAAGGAACCAAAAGAAAAGACACCCAACTCGTCCGTGTTTCCTGCGCGTTTCGGAAAATTGCTGTCGTTCCGACGCGACATCCATGTCGCGACGTCACTCAAATGTACATCCTGTACATGTGCCAACAATTTTCCTGCAATGCTCGGCGAACTCATATGGGACCCATTTGGTGCCAAGTCAAAATTTATGTGTAATTAGATTCAAAAAAATATTGGTATGCGCATTAAAGGTTAATCACCAGTTTTTAATCCAGCGCCACATAGTACTAGCTGTAATTTTTACTTGCTTGATCTTTAATATGACATTCATGATGGACAAGTCGAACATTGCTTTCGATATAGCCATGCAAAGCTTCAAGACGATCCAATTCTGAACCCTTCTGTTCCATTAGTTGATTACAGAAAGCGCATAATCCACTTTGTTTCAACCACATATGCAATTTCAATTTGTTTCTTGCAGCTGGCGTGCTTCGTTCCAGATAAACAAGTTCTTTCGCAATTTTTCTACGAAGGGCCCACATAAGGTTTGGATCGCCATCAGACAATGCTTGAATATCCGAAACGATTCGATCAAAGAGTGGTTTAAATAAATCAATACGTTGTGCTTTGGTTAATCTCGGGTTTGCCATTTATTATGTCACCATAATTATTACATTAAGTTAAGTTTTCGTAATGGCACAACTGGGCCCCTTGAGAATTCGCCGAGCATCGGAAGAGAATTGCCGGAAAACAGACAGGAAGTCTGTTTTAGTGACGTCGAGACATGGATGTCTCGTCGGAACGACGGCAATTATCTGAGAAGCACAGGAAACACGAATTCGCCGGGTCGCCTTTCTTTGCTTACTTTCTTTGGCGAAGCAAAGAAAGTGAGGCCAGCGGCAGGCAAATAAATAAGATTCACCTTTAATTACTAATTTCCCCTACTTTTGCTCTTATATATATTTGTTTCCTTGCGGAAAATATTAGTTTTAAATGCTATTTACTAGTCTGCACTTATAATCTTAAAGTTTTCATCTAAGGCTAGGTTTATATCTAATTCAATTTTTTACAGAGATAGTTCGGTGCTTCTGGGGTAATCGGTTCGATATAAAATAAGCTTTCGGAACACCAGTATTCGACATCAAGATTAGTAGACATTAGCTGGTGCAAGATAGAGAGTTCTTTGCCATTATTTTTCAGTGTTACGCAGCCATTTATATGTAAATTTCCAAATGATTCTATATGTTCCACTTCCTTTCCTTCGGCATCGATAAATCTCGTGTTGATTGAAATAGAATGTTTTTCACATGATATTTCGCTATGACCAATTTTATATCCTTTAAAATCAAATTCTGCTTTATGAAATAGTAATAATGTACAAATTGTTATTTTGTCTGCGATACCTAATAACCTATATTCGTCAAATACTAACTTGTTTTTTCTCAAAACCCCTATCAACTCTTTGATCATATCATCTTGATTAAAGGGTGCATTACCACTAATAAAACTCATTACATGCTTTATGGCATTAAAGGTTTCAGCCGATAGCATGTTTTCTTTATAAATCGCCATTTTATTTTTTTTGTCTTCAACAAATCCTTTGTCAATTCTGGTTTCCAATCGCTGTTTTGTAACATTAAATTTTTCTTTGAGTGTGTGCTCGTTAGCTTTGTGGACTTGAAGAATCATTAAACGCTTAATCCACAGAGGAAACGGGCTGGTTATGTCAAGTGGCTTTTTCGGAGAATCGTACTCTAAGAAAAACTTCACCCTTAAATACATTGTTTCGAGCGATTGATTAGATATTCCTCTATCTCTTAAATCATTATGTGCAACAAAGTCGGAAATTTCTTTGAATATTGGAAATCCATCTGAATATGCTCTTAGTTTGATAAATAAACTATCGACATCATTTTCATCAAAATTTCCGGACTCTATTTTGCTAACTAATTTTTGTGTTTTAGCTTTTTCTACTGGCTTCATATATTTACTTATATGTTTGGTATCTAAGTTGAAAATAGGGGTATAGGGGTTTTAAAGTTTGGAATTGATTATCTGTCTCCAATTCTTTTTGTGACAGCGCCAATCAAAACCCCATTTCCCCATGCAAAACCGCTACCGCCTTATTAAACCCCCTAACAACAAAACTCTCCCTTTCCCCGTGCAAACTCACCACCCCCGCTAACTCCTGCATCAACGAATTTTTTTCACTTTCACCAACACAATTATTTAACCGCACACGAAAAGTCGCTTGCAATGGAATCAATCTACCATCTTTATTTTGTTGCGTCGCAATAGAGCCGCCGTATTGGCTTGCGATGTAAGGTTGATCAAGTTGACTAAGATTAAATTTATCGATTTCCTCAATGGCACAATTTAATTTTGGATACTGGCTTTGGTTCGCGATAAAACCTGCGTTGGAATTTTTGTTGCCGGTGTTAATCATTTTACTGATGCGCATCATATCGGTTTCGTTTACGTAGGCTTCGCCTTTGATGCCGATGGGATTGATGATATGAAATAGTTGTTCGCCTGCGGCTACCCAGGTGCCAGTGGTGAGTGCGGGGCTGCGTTCAACAATGATGCCGTCGAAAGGTGCGGTGACTGTTAATTGTTTAACGCGCTCTTCTAATCCATTGACAACTTCTTGCGCGCCTTCCCAATGCTTGCGCAATGCGGGCCCTGCCATTTGCAATGTTGGATTGAAAGATTGTTGTTCCAATTGCCAGCGCAACGTTTGCTCTTTTGCTTGTGCAAGTTGCAAACGATATTGCAAATCCGGTGATTCAAGTTGCACTAATATTTGTCCCGCTTTTACGCTTGTACCTTGGCCTACACCGTCACTTGTTACGCGCGCTGAACTAACAGCATATAAACCTTGCGCTTGTTCTGCACCAATCACTGCCGGTGCGCGAATATTGGCTTGCCAGGGAATTATTGTAAATGCGATGAGCGCACATGCGATTGCAGTGCTGCGATAAGTTTCGAATTGCCAACGCATACTTGCGCGGCGTTGCCACCAGATTTTTATTTCGCGTTGCACCGGGTAGGCGATAAACCAGGCGAGCTCGACCACCATTAATAAAATGCCTAACAACTTGAAGAACAAATGGTAAACCAACAACGCAATCGAGAGAAAAAGTATGGCGCGATAGAGTGCTGTGCAAATCGCAAAAGCAATCAACCAACGCTCGCGTTTTTTTGGAAACTGTTCGGGCACTGGATCGCCCCAGCCGAATAATTTTTCGCGCAACCACCAAAGCCCGAGCGCAAATGCGCGACTGTGCAAGTTGGGCATATTGAGCCAGTCGGACAATAAAAAGTAACCGTCGAAACGCATAAAGGGGCTTGCATTGATGGCAAGTGTAATTA
>JANPKH010000182.1:0-3234 GCA_031425935.1 Gammaproteobacteria bacterium
CTACGTGTGATGAGGCAGAAATCATTGCTAACCCTAGCCCACAGATGGTAACTGCTCGCCTTAAAGTACTTACCCGTGTCGGACTTAACACAAAGGTTTTCAATCTGCTCATAAAGAACTCCTCGAATTTAATTGGCATAAGTTTAGAAACCGTTACCGATAATTAATTTTTCGGCAAGGTTATCGATCATTATTATTAAGGCGGCCCAGCAAAAGAATAAAACAGTAAGATAATCATACCGAGCACAACGTCTACTTAAGGTTTATATCGGCGAAAGCGATTTTTATTATCCCAAGCACATTGCACTGTATTCGATTTATTCAAATTCCCTATTGAGGCTGAGGAATATCTAAATATAAGTTAACGCGCGATATTTCAGCAAAATAAAGAAGGATCACATAAATGGTCGCCACTCGCACCTCAACCATTGCTCAATCATTCCTTACCAATAAAACGTAGCATTTGAGTAAATTGGTATCACTAAACACTTCGTTTGCAAGGTAGATTATTTTTTATGAGTTAGTTGAGCAATAATTTGCAACATATATAAAAATTAGGACGAATATAACTAAGATATAATACGGACATCGTAACCGAAACCATTCGGTAGAGCCGGGAAGCATTATTGTTATCACTGGCAACCTATAAAATAGCAGGTTTTTAAAAAAGTAAATACTTTTAAACCCTCTCTTTACATTTCATAACACACGCGTGTTGCTTGAAAATTTCACTGATTATCGATTTTTATTTAGCGCTTAAGTATCTTTAATCGGGCCGCACCACCTACTAAATTGTTAAGGCTACTGCTGGTGCCCTACACAACACATCGTCGTAAAAAATCCATTTATTAGGTTTATTAAAAATTTGAACTGTGTCGCCATTTAGAATAATTGCTAAATACCTAGTGAGCCTGAAGGAGAACTTAAAGTGTGCAAAATATTTTATACTCACGGCCGTCTAAATAGCTTCCAATATGTCATATTAATTAGTTGCTTATCTTCTTTATGGATCCCAAATAAAAAAATCAACACAAGAAATATGAGTGGAAATAACAAAAGACCAAAATAGCCAATTATTGATTTTGAATAAAATCCAATTAATAAGATAATAAATAGTGCAGCCAATACTTTGAAGTAATGTGCATTAAATGGATAACACCCGGTAATTTTATAAACAAAATAAACGCGTAATGAATTGGGTATTGCAATAGCAAGTACCACTCCAAGCGCAGCACCTGTTACCCCCATAAAATGAGAACCAACACCCACAAATACTGACGTAATGATCACATAAACAATACTATTAAACAGAACAACTTTAGTTTTCCCCATTGCTAACAATATGGCGTTTGCAGAACCAGTTGCAAGATTAAAAAACTGGCCGGCACACAGAATGGCCAATATAGAAGCAGCTTCCATGTATTGGCTGCCAAAAGGAATCAACGCCAACTCCGGGTATAAAAAAAATATCGTTAAAATCGGCGAGGAAATTAACATCGTCCACCTCAATGAACGCTGGTAATCATGATTAAGGCTTACAAAATCTTTATTGCCTATATGAGAAGAAAAAATTGGTGCATATACTGTTTCAATTCCTTGTAAAACAATAGCGAGCATGGCGGCAGTTTGAAATGCAGCACTATATTGACCGACCGCTGAAGACACAACCATTGCGCCTAAAATCAAAATATCTAACCTACCGGAAACTACATTAATCACATTATAAGCCAACATTGGAATCACAAAACCAAGCAATATTTTGAGTTTTTCTTTGGTAAGTTGGAATCCAGAAATAAATAAACGTGACTTGTATGTATACAATGCGATGATATTTGTAATTAATAACGCTAAAAAAAGAGCATATGCAGGAGCATAGATCGACATTGAAAAATGGACAATTACAAATAAAAAAATAATTTTTAAGGTAGGTTCTAAAGCATAACGAAATGCCATTCTTGGCCCGACAATATGATTTGCTTGCAATATGGCGCTATTAACTGAAATAAATACAAATAAGGGTAAGCATAATGCAAATACGTAACTAATCTGTGCAGTTTCCTTGTTCAAAAATAGACTTATCATCATCCAGAATAAACACAGAAACACAAATGATGAAATTAATGCAAATAGTTGAATGGCCGATCTTTCCGCGTCTTTATTACTCGACTGAGGAATGAATCTAAGTGATGCCTCATCTAGCCCAGCAACAGCTATTAACGAAAATATATTGAATAGATATAAAGCATAACTGTAAACCCCAAAGTTTTCAGGACCAAGTTCTCTGGCGACAGTTACGTTAAAAGTATAATTTATACCTAGCCCGAAAAATAAAAATAGATATGCAATACCAACTTTCATCTAGCAACCAGTTTTTTTGGCAACTTGTCGCCCATTGGATAACTGTTTAACAAAATCACAACACCCCAGAAAAAAATTGTAGGGAAATTTGCCGCTGAATAAATCATGCTCTCACAACTATTTGCAATCAACATGTATAAAGCACTAAAAAATAATACTGGATGCTGTCGTTGTGTATCTTTAAATAGCGGTCGCAAAACTGTAAGTAATATAATTATTGTGTAAATTAAAAAACCTGGATATGCCAAGTCAGCCAATGCTTGCATATACCCCGAATGCAACGTTATGCGCCCTATTAATCTAGGATTTATATGTTCATATGATAAGTGGGATTCTTTTTTGTGCATAAGTAGTAAACCTCCCATAGTAAATCCTTCACCAACAAATGGGTGTTTACTCCTTTCCGTTAGGACTGTTTCCCATATAGAGATTCGTCCCGATAAATTTGCAATTGAATCAGTTCGACTAATGGAATCAATTTCACTCTTACTCTCATTACTAAGAGAAAACTTAAATGCACTAAGTGCAACTAGTACAAGGAATACAGACACACCTACCAAACCATACCATTTTCTATTACGAGGAAAATACATCCAAGAAGTAATAAACAATGAAATTATTACAGCAACTACAAATGTTCGTGACAACGTCAAAAAAATGCAACTTAAACCAACAACAGCGATGCCAGTTTTCAGAAATATGTTCATAGGCCTAACTATACTCAAACCAACAACCAACCCGGCGGCTACACTCATAATTCCAGGCTCAGAAAATACTCCACTAAATCTAATTTCATCCCCCCACACCTGATGCACAACGAGAGATGGCTTAACTAGGTAAAGAACTAAGCTAATGCAACTTGCAATGGAGTACGCA
>JANPKH010000183.1:0-1625 GCA_031425935.1 Gammaproteobacteria bacterium
TCCGACAGCCACTTGCTCTTTTCCGCCTGCAGGAAGTCGCGCGCGGCCTTGCCCTGAAGGATGGTGAAGCCCTTGGGCGGCAGCGGATAGCCCGACGGGAACGGCGTGTCCGACAGGTTCAGATAATAGTTGCCGGACGACTCGGTGAGGTTGGCCCACGCTTCCGACAGCCGCGACAGGCCATTGTGAGTGGGGTCCTGGACCGCGATGATGCTGTTGATGATCCTCAGGTCGGGGTTGTTCTCCGGATTGGCCGTGTTGAACTTGAACGGCGAGCCATGAGTCATCTCACCGTCCTTGAGATAGTCCTTCATGACGATGATGCTGTCGTCGACGGTCATGACGCCGTGGGCCGACTGGTTGTTGACCGTACCGAAAGCGCTGAACACGCCATCGAGCAGGCTGTCGCGCAGGGTCCCGGTGGCCGCGAAGTCATTCTCGATCGCGTCGTCGCGGATGTTGCTGAAGTGCGCGTCCTCGACCAGCCAGCCATTCGAGTTGCCGTTGGCGATGTTCAGCGAATCGTGGGGGATAAAGCGGATGCCGTCCCACGTGCCGTCGATGCGGACGTTGCTGATCGTCGTATTGGGGCTGTTGCTGACCCGGAAACCGGTCGCGTAGTGGTTGTAGATGCTCGCCCATTCCGCGGTCTGTGAGATCTCGCCCCGGATCTCGCCGCCATTGATGACGACTCCCTTGGAGTCGTAAATGTTGATCGCCGGCACGGTTTCCTTGGCGGCAATATGCCAATCCGCGGTCGTCGCATTGACTACCGTGCCTGCTGCGGCGTTCCTAACCCAATATTCATTATACCCGTAGTCACCAGTAAGCGTAACATAAGCCATGTAAAACTGCTCCAAATGCAATTTCTCATGAGCACGACGCAAATATACGCCCGCATCTGCCCATTTCTAAAGGGACATCTCATCAGCCACATTGACGGCAATTGCCGCCAGACTGGACGTTTTCCTTTCGGGATTTTCCCCGCGCCTGAACCGAGACCTTTCGGAAGCGGAGAAATACTTCAATAGGAGCAATCTCAGTGGTTTGCCAACACATGTGAGGAAATTTACGGGAAGCGGTGTGCATTGGGCGACGAGATGAGGGAACGGACGCGAAACCCGTAAAATCAACGTCTTCGTCGTGACGAAAGGGCGTTGATGGGTCGCCCTTCTGTTAACGCGCCGGTTAGTGTATGGTTAACGGCGACTCAGCGCTAAAGGGCGGGCATAGTCATAGCCTGAACGGCCTATCCCAAAAGGCCAGATTGTTCCCGCCTGATTTATCATGCACTCATTAGCGCCAGTCGGATACTGCGTTTGGAAGGTCACCGGCCTTTCTGCAAGGGTAGAGCACAATGAGGTGCGGCGGAACGGACACCGGCGGGTTCAGTTGCTTAATTGTATGCTGAGTCCCCGAAAGCGGATTGGGGCGAGAGATGGAGCGGTCCGGGGTTTTCGAAGTTGCGGACCAAGCACCCCAAGCCCGCTCCGCTCCACTGACATCGGCAAGCACCTCCCCTGAGCCCTCGCTGTTCGTGCTGAGTTCCGCGGCATCGGCCGAATCGAATGGAACAGAGGTAGCCTCTTCTCCGTCTACTCTCTCATCTCCTTACAATGGTCGCG
>JANPKH010000184.1:0-4654 GCA_031425935.1 Gammaproteobacteria bacterium
CCAGCAAAGTGGAGTATCAGATCAAGCCTCGGAAGAAATTGCACAAATTAATCAACGTTTTGCCCAGGCATTAGATACTCTCAAAAAACTTAAGTTTAAAGGCAAAGGAAAAAATAAAGCTCTGTACGAACTGCCTTGGTACATTATTGTTGGCCCACCAGGTTCAGGTAAAACAACTGCATTGGTTAATTCTGGTCTCGATTTTCCGCTAGCTGAACAATTTGGTAAGGGCTCTCTACAAGGTGTGGGGGGTACAAGAAACTGCGATTGGTGGTTCACTAATGACGCAGTGCTGATTGACACTGCAGGGCGTTACACCACTCAGGATAGTCATCGCGTTGTGGATAGCTCCGCATGGGAAGGTTTTTTAGATTTATTAAAACGTAATCGCCGCCGCCGCCCTATTAATGGCGCAATTGTCGCAATCAGCTTGCATGATCTGTTATTGCAAACTGAAGAAGAGCGCATTCAGCATGCCAAAACTATTCGCATGCGCCTTGATGAATTAATGAATAAGCTGGAAATACGTTTTCCAATTTATTTACTATTTACGAAGTCCGATTTGGTATCCGGTTTTAGTGAGTTTTTCGAAGATTTGGGTAAGGATGAGCGGGAACAAGTGTGGGGAATCTCACTGCCCAACGCACCTAAACATTCGCAGAGCCCTGACTTTGATTTTTTACACGATGAGTTGGGCCATTTAACTCGTCGTTTGTACGACAGAGTACTCTGGCGCATGCACGGTGAGCGAGATGTAAAACGCTGTGCAGCAATTCAAGGTTTTCCGCAACAAATGGAAAATCTTAAATCCATTGTTGAATCTTTTGTTAAGCAAACGTTTGTCGCAAATCGCTTTCAGTTCCAACCTTATTTGCGTGGAATTTATTTTTCCAGTGGAACGCAAGATGGCACACCCATCGATCGTTTGATGACATCAGTTGCCGCTAATTTTGGCTTTGCTCGCGAAGTAGCGCAGCAGGCTTCGCAGCGCGGTAAAAGTTTTTTCATGTCACGGTTGTTTCGCGATGTTATTTTTCCCGAAGCAGAATTAGTCGGCGTGAACATGCGTTATGAAAAAATAATTCGTTGGACACAAGCTGCAACTTACATTGGCTTGGCGGTCATTACTTTATTGGTTGTTGTGGTGTGGAGTGGTAGTGTTGCACGCAATAAATTATATATATCAGAAGTGCAATCCTATCTCACCCAATATAAGGATGAAGAAAAACGTATTGGCCGTTTGAGTAGTGATATAAAAACAGTTTTACCAGGTTTAAATGCGCTGGCCAAAGCAAGCACTGTTTACGATCAGGCAAGCCATCCGTGGTTGTCTGGCATGGGTCTCTATGATAGCCGTGTTGATATTGAAACTAACCGCGCTTACGATGAAAAATTAAAAACAGTTTTTTTACCAAAATTGTTGGAGGCACTAGAAGGGTCATTGCGGCAGGGCGAATCACAAGGTGATCTCTATAACACTTTCCAAGTGTATATGATGTTCAATAAATTAGATCATATGGATAAAGCGGTTGTTGCTGCCTGGTTTGATAATTACTGGAATAAATTTTTTCGTGGAGATGTTGCGCACCGTGAAGAAGTGCAAACACACTTTAATGCGCTCTTTGAGCGCGAATTACAGCCTTCAGTATTGAATGAACAAGTGGTTACGCAAACGCGCGCAACCCTCTTGCGCATTCCTGCAGCGCAGCGCGTTTACAGTCGAATCAAATCCAGTTCGGAATATAATAAGCCCGTCGATATGCTCAATTTTTACAGTGAAGCTGTGCGATCGACATTTAAAATGGATGAGCGCACGCGCAGTGCATTAATGATTCCTGTGTTGTACACCATACAAGGATATAAAAATGTAGACCTTTCTCCCAGCTCGCCACTTATTGCTGCACTGACGAATGAACGTTGGATGATGTCTGATGGTGACGATAAAAATATTGATTTTAATGTTCAGGATCCGAAAGAAGTTAGCGAGCAAGTAAAGGCTTTTTATTTTGCTGATTACAATAGAATTTGGTCTGATGTTTACAATTCGCTCGATGTGGCCAACTTCTCCAATATGCGTGAGTTGAGCGATGTACTTGTTAGTTTGGTAGATCCCGTTTATTCACCTATTTTGTCCGTTTTACAAGTTGGCAAAACCAATACAGAATTAACACCGCCTGTACCGGACGCGCTGACTAATAAAGTAAAAGCTGTAGCTGGTGAGCAGGCCGTAAACTATTTAGCAAACACAGTTGAAGGCACAGTTGTTGACAAACGTTTTCACGAACTTAATATTCTGTTAAATGACTCGGCTCGCGCGGCGGCACCCATCAACGGTACGATTCAAAAATTGATGCAATTAAAAGATTATGTACAAGAAATTAGTATGGCTCCGGACCCTGCCAAAAAATCTTTTGAAATTGCAAAGGCACGTGCAGAGAGTGGTGCTGCAGATCCTATTACTGCTTTACGTGGCTACGCCAAAACAACGCCAGAGCCGATACAGCGTTGGTTGATATCGCTCGCAGATCAAGCTACGCAATCGCTTGGCCAGTCTGGTCATCAATTTGTAAATGCCGCTTGGCGTGCTCAGGTTTGCACTCCGTTTAAGCAAGCGTTGGCAGGTCGTTATCCATTTAATCGTGCATCTACTGATGAAGTAGCGCTATTAGATTTTACGACATTTTTTAAACCTCAAGGCACAATGGATCTATTTGTAAAAGAATACTTACAATCATTTCTTGATGCGCGCGGCAATTTAAGCGGCAATAGTGGTTTTTCGTCATCGGCTATTAATGAAATTCAAAAAGCTATTAATATCCGCAACACTTATTTCCGTGAAAAAGCTGACATGCCGAGCATTAGTTTAGAGCTCCGTCCTGTTAGCATGAGTGAGACTGATGCTCGTTTTACATTGGATTTAGGTGATCAAAAACTTACTTATAGTCATGGCCCAAAATTTTGGAATCCAGTAAGTTGGCAAGGCGATAAAGATTCAAAACGAATTCGCATTATCTTTGAAGATTTAAATGATTCATCCTATGACAAGGTTTATTCCGGCCCATGGGCTTGGTTCCATTTAATGGATGATGCGGAAATAAAATCAACTAATCAAACTAACAATTATTTAATTACCTTTAGTGTTGGTGGTACAGCTGGAGACGGTAAAGGTGCGCACAAAATAGTTTATGAAGCGAAAGCGAGCAGTGTTAATAATCCTTTCAAAAATGATTTATTGGGTTCCTTCAGATGTCCGGAGTCGCTTTAAGTGAGTATCACAAAATCGGTAGGCCTATATGGCAAGCTGCCCGCGCATGGCTATTTTATTTATCGCAATTTGCCGACCGGATTTATTAATACCTGGGACTCTTGGTTGCATGGGTTTGTAAGTTGCTCGCAAGAGCAACTCGGCGAAGCTTGGCTGGATACTTATTTAACCAGTCCAATATGGCGCTTTGCATTTTCTGAAGGCGTTGTTGATCAATACGTATGGGCTGGAATTGTGCTCCCAAGCGTAGATAGGGTTGGCCGTTACTTTCCATTTTCAATCGTTACCTGTTCATCGGCTGCGTTAAATCCTTTAGAAGTTATCAGTCAAGCACATTGGTTTGAAACGCTGGAGTCTTTAGCGCTTAAAGCATTGGATGGACAAATTCCTATAGACGAATTGGCTGAAGAAATAAACCAACATCCACTGCATAAAACTCTAATTTATACTTCAAATGCACCGCTAAATAATAAGTTAGGCACGGTTATAAAGTTAGATTTCGAAGAGCAATCTCCCAATTCAGTATTCCCTTATCTACTCAACACCTCACTCAAAGAAAGCTTGTCGAGCTATAGTGTTTGGAGCACTCAAGGTTCACAGCAAGTAGAGCCGTGTTTATTTTATGCTCGCGGCCTGCCGCAAATGCAAGGTGTAGCCGCCATGTTAGACGGCCAGTGGGATCTTTGGGGTTGGAACGAACCCTGTCATTTAAATGCGATGCAACAATAGATGTACTCTATTTTGTGCACTAGTGGAAATCTTAATGATAGATAAAACCTTCAGGCGCCCCATTGTATGGAGCAGTGCCGCACGAACCGATGTAGGTGTCGTGAGAGAAGTGAACGAAGATGCAATTTTAGCAAAACCTGAAATAGGTTTATGGGCTGTTGCCGATGGTATGGGCGGCCACTTAGTCGGGGATATCGCGAGTAGTAAAATTGTTAGTGCATTAGATGAAGTCATACCTCAGCCGATGCTGAGCGATTATGTGGATGTTGTAGAAGATGCGTTACTCGATATCAATGAAAAAATGCTTGAGTATGCGCAAGTTATGTTTGATGCGGGCACCATGGGAAGTACATTGGTTGCGTTATTGATCAAAGAAAGAGTTGGTGCTTGTTTGTGGGTTGGTGATTCGCGTCTCTATCGCTTTCGCAATCAACAACTCATACAAATTTCACGCGACCATAGCCAACTTGAAGAAATGCTGGAAATGGGGCTTTTAACTATCGAAGCCGCCGAAAATTACCCTCATAAAAATGTTATTACTCGTGCAGTGGGTGTCGAAGAATCACTTTATGTTGATGTCTCTGTATTTACCACGCAAATTGGCGATACTTTTTTACTCTGTAGTGATGGTTTATACAATTCGGTTAGCAAAGAAGATCT
>JANPKH010000185.1:0-11801 GCA_031425935.1 Gammaproteobacteria bacterium
GCAGAGGGCAGGGAGCGGGGAGCGAAGAGCAATGAGCAGGTATTCGGTATTCGGTATTCGGTATTCGGTATTCGGTATTCGGTATTCGGTTTAAGCGAATTTTATTTTAAATAAATATTTTTGGAAATACAATTTTTGATAAAAAATAATAAACATTATTTGCAGGTAAGGCGAATTGCTTTGTTAATTATATTGTTTTTTCAACTAACCTTTATTTCCGGTCAGATAAATACGCTTTCCAATAAAAGGTCTGTTCAATTATTTCCTGTCAGCGATACGATCATTACTTTTTCTGAAACAATTATTCCGGGAAGTATTACATGGGTGATGAATGGTGATTCTATCCAATTGCCCTTTGAGGTAAAAGAAAATACTATTTATCTGAATAATACTATTTCCGAAAATTATCCTGATACCATTACGCTTCAATACCAGGTACTGCCCTACCCTTTTCATACAGAAATAAACCTCTACGATTCAAGCCAGATTAAAATGGTGGAAGGTGATATTTATTATGATCCTATTACTCCCAGGACTAACAACGAACTGATTGAATCTACCGGACTGCAATATGATGGTGCACTTACGAGAGGCATATCTGCCGGAAATAATCAAAGTCTTGTATTTGATTCGGAATTAAATCTTCAATTAAGCGGCAATATTGGTGATGGATATGGAATTCGGGCCGCGATAACTGATAATAACTTACCGATTCAACCGGATGGGACTACACGTCAATTACAGGAATTTGATAAAGTATTTATAGAAATTACAAAAGACCAGCATGCTGTACTCGCAGGTGATTTTGATGCCATAAATTCTCCGGGATATTTTATGCGATACAACCGGAAATTAAAAGGAGCTCAATATTCATATTCGGGAAAACCTGTACATCAACCCTGGTCATTTAAAGGATCTGCTGCCGTATCGCGTGGTAAATTTACACGGCAAACTATTATTCCATCAGAGGGAAATCAAGGACCCTATCCATTGCGTGGAGAAAATGGGGAATTATTCATCATTGTACTTGCAGGTTCTGAAAAAGTATATATCGACGGACGATTATTGATCCGGGGAGAGGATGCGGATTATATCATGGATTATAATCAGAGTGAATTGACATTCACGAGAAATATTTTGATCAACGTGCGGCACCGGATCACTATTGAATTTGAATATGCGCAATTTAATTTTCAAAAATCGCATAATGCATTTGAGGCTCGCTATGATAAAAACCGGTTACAATCCTTTGTACATTTTTTCCAGGAAAAAGACAGTAAAACAGTAACAGGAGATCTTGAATTAACTTCCGAAGATCTATCCCTGCTCAGCATGGCAGGAGATGCCGGAGAACGATTTTATAAAAATGGTATTCGCCCGGTAACCGAAAATTTTAATACAAATTCAATTCTTTATACTTCTATTGATACACTTGTAGCGGGCGTGTTTTACAAAGATGTCTTACGCTGGTCGACGCAACCTGAAAATGCCAACCTGATCGTAAGCTTTAGTGAAGTGGGAACAGGTGGTGGTGATTATGTCATAAGCCCCAATCCATCTCCCAATGGCAGGGTTTATCAATGGGTCGCACCAGACCAAACCACAGGAGACAAAAATGGAAATTTTGCTCCCGTCCTTCCCCTGCAACCTCCGCAGCAGAAACAAATGTTGACGGCTGGTATACAATACAAATTGAAAAATAATGGATTGGTATCTGCAGAGACAGGTTTGAGCAGGAATGATCTCAACCGGTATTCGGCGATAGATGATACTGATAATTTTGGTGCTGCAGTAAAAGTAAATGTTAGCCAACCTATACCCCTTGGTGTTACATGGACACTCACGCCCTTTGGTGGTTATGAAAGCAGTGGTGTGAATTTTCGTGTATTGGATCCGTACCGAAATCCGGAATTTGTACGTGACTGGAATTTGCCGCAAACCATTACTACGTCCCACGAACAACTACCCACCCTGGGGCTGCGCATCGGAACCAGCAGAAAAGTTTTTATGCAATATCAATATGATGGCTTATTCCGCACGGGCGTGTACAATGGGAACAGGCATAGTGGCCAGTTGAATATTGATTCCAGTGGCTGGAAGGTAAATGCTCTTGTCAGCATGCTGGATGCAAAAGATTTTCTGAATACGACCAAATTTATCAGGCCATCCTTTTCCATTGAACGTGTAGTCCTGAAAGAAGGTGACTGGAGATTGGGTACGACATTTTTTGAAGATCGTAATGAGGTGCGTGACAAATCCAATGATTCTTTACGATTCAACAGCTTTATTCAAAACAGGTATTCTGCCTATATCCGAAATAATCCTGAGGCTAAGACGCATGTGCAGCTTGGCTTTCACCAGGAGCGACCCAAGCTGGTGAGTGGCAATAAATTTGTCTTATCAGAAAAAGTACGTGAGTGGAATCTTATCGGGCATTTTCATCAACTGGAAAATCTCAAGCTGGATTATACAGTTCGTCATCGTGATGCAGAACCATTATTACAGGATGCAGGTAACCGAAGTATTAATTTATTAGGACGTCTTGACCTCAGGGCGGATCTGATCAAAAAAGCAATTAAATATTCTGCAGGATATGAGATCGGAAATGGCCAGGAACCAAAGGCAGAATATAAATATGTCAAAGTACCGAAAGGAGAAGGAATTTATATCTGGGTAGATGATGGGGATGGTGTGGAGGAGGTTAATGAATTTGAACAAGCCCCATTTGCAGACCAGGGAGAATATATTAAGCTGAGTGTATTTAATAATGAATTTATTCGCACACGCTCGCTGAATATTCAACAGTCGGTGAATTTTGATTTGCGTCTTTTAAAGGCACAAGGATTATTATCAAAAATTGCATTTCTGTCCACGTATCAACTCAACCGGAAAATCAGGGAAGAAAATGAAAGCCCGTTTTGGAATCCTTTTTATCAACAATATCCTGATACTGCCATTCTGGGGAATGCCAGTACACTGAGAAATATTCTCTATTGGAACCGATCAAGCACTGTGTATGATATTCAACTGGGACATCTAATTCAAAGAAACCAATTGTTGCAAACATCCGGTTTTGAATTCCGGCAGGCAGAAGATTATACACTTAGATGGAGGTTTAGCCTCCAAAAGAAGACTGATCTCGTATTGAATATGAGAAAAGGTGAAAGAGAAAACAGGTCCCAATATTTTGCAAATAAGACTTACCTGCTGGATCAATTCGAAGCCGGTCCTGAACTGAATGTCATCCTGAAGGATAAATTCCGGATCACCGGAGCCTACCAATACCTGGAGCAGGAAAACCGGAGTGGAGATGAAAAATTCACATCAAATAAATTCTCTTTGGAAGGTGCCTGGCGTAAAAGCGTCAATATTGACATCCGGGCACAGATCAGCCTGATTGACATCAAGTATGCCAGCCTGGGGAACCAAAACATAGACTTTTCGATCCTTCAGGGGCTGCAAACCGGGGAAAACATCCTGTGGTCGGCCCAGGTCAATACCCGGATCACCAAAAGCCTGGTGTTGACATTAATCTATAATGGCCGCAAAACGGGTGATGTTAAAACCATTCATACTGGTAGTGCACAGGTTCGTGCGGCATTTTAATTGTTCCTTTGTGAAAAAATTGGTCCGGATCCTCTAAACCAAAGGAGACAGCAGCTTTTTATACTTTTACAGCCATGGCGCTAAGCACCACAGAATAATGACAAAAGGCCGACCCGGGGTTTCGAGGGGATACTTCAGGAGTAAAGAATTTAAGCATACTGCCATAGCGGTACTTCTTTTCCTTGCCATCACCTTTCTTTCTGTCTTTTTGTGGCTCAGGATTTATACTCACCATGGCCAGCAGCTCGAATTACCGGACTATGTGGGACAATCATATGAAAATGCTGAACGAAATGCCAGACGCAAACGGTTCCGGATGAGTGTTTTAGACTCGATCCATGTACTTGGCAAACCTGGTGGTGAGATCCTAAAACAGGACCCGCCACCTCATACGATGGTCAAGGAGAAGCGGATGATTTACGTGACGATTACCAAACGTAGTCCCGATAAGATCCTTTCCGGTCGCCTTCCCGAGATGTACGGGAAAAATTATGAACGCAAAAAACGAGAGCTGGAGGAGCATTTCCAGATAAAAGCCCGAATCCTTGAAAAACGTTTTGATCCCGGGGATCCTAACCAGATCCTGGAGGTACGTTATAAGGGGGAAACGATCATTGATAGCCGTGGTCGCAAAAACGATGTGCCGATTGAAAAAGGAGATGCGCTGGAATTTATTATTTCCGAAAAAACCGGGGGAATCGTGGAAGTCCCGGATCTTGTGTGCAGAACTTACGAAGAAGCTCAATTTTTATTAGAAAATCTTGGTCTCATCGTAGGTGCCCTGTCAGGTGATACGACTAACCAGGAAACGACTTATGTTACTGATCAGGAGCCTGCCGCAGGTGAGGAGATCGAAATGGAATCCGCTATTAATCTTACCATCCGCCAGGAAAAACCGGGCCGATGCGAATAAATAAATGATGATGAACGAAATTACAGTTGAAAAACTCCGCGATAAACTTGCCCAGGGCGAACCGGTGTTGCTCGTGGATGTCCGTGAGCCTTATGAACATGAAGAATTTAATATCGGTGGCCTGTTAATTCCTCTTGCAGATATTGCCGCGCAGGTTGAACAACTAAAGGATGCCAAGGATAAAGAAATCGTGCTGTATTGCCGATCCGGCAACCGCAGTGCCATGGCACAAAAGCTTCTTGCGCTCAATCACAATATCAAGAATACATCCAATCTCAGAGGTGGGATGAATTCCTGGAGAGACATGAAATGAAGTAAGAATACAGAACAAGGAACAAGGAATGTTGAAGTACCTCACTTGACGCAATAGGAAGTTTTTCTTACCAGGCGCAATTGGATGTATTCTCAACAGATATAAAAAATTGAATTTTTCAAATTCAATTTACTGCAGACTTGTTTAGAATTTGTTTTTCCACATCATACTTTCGATGGGGCGGTCGGTGCGCTGATTGTACTTCGCGTTGGGTTTGTGATTGTAGCGATTTTTGATCTCGCCGCTGACAGTGAAATAGATGAGCTGACCGATCGGCATGCCTGGATAGATGCGCACAGGTTTTACGCATGAAATTTCCAAAGTCCATGTATTGCAATAGCCGACATCACCTTTACCGGCGGTGGCATGGATGTCGATCCCTAAACGTCCTACGCTTGATTTGCCTTCAAGGAATGGAACAGCGCAATGTGTTTCAGTATACTCCAACGTAGCTCCCAGGTATAATTCGCCGGGCTGGATGACGTAGCCATCCGGACCGATGTCGAAATGTTCGATGGTGTTATGAAGTTTGGCGTCGAGCTCTTCCTCTTCATAGATCGCGAAGTGAGGGGACAAGTGGACGTCATACGAATTGGTGCCTAATGAGGCAGGGTCAAATGGGGTAATGACGATGTCCCCGCTTTCAATGGCAGCTAAGATCTGCGTATCTGTTAAAACCATACTTGTTTGAGATCTGTGTGATCAAAGAGGGGGCAAATGTAGGTTTTTTAGCCTAGTTGCGCCATTTCGTGAATCGTGAACCGTGAATCGTGAATTATTAGCTTTGCTGACATGGAGGTGATGCATCAGAGTGTACATGGGCATATGAAGGTAGCTGCCGGATATCACAAGGGGTATGACATAGATCCCAATAAGATGATGTTTGAGAAGGAGCGTGAGATCCTGGATCAGCTTTCACCACGGAAGCGTAGTGAATGGCTGGCGAGCCGTGAATTATTGTTCAGGATCGCCGGATTGAATGAGCGGGTGGAATGCCTGTATGATGAATTTGGCAAACCGTACCTGAAAGGCAGTGACAAGTTTATTTCTGTAAGTCATAGTGCTTCATGGTGTTCTGCCATGATCAGTGATCAATCATGTGGTGTAGATATCCAGGTGTATTCGCATACGGTGGAGCGCATCGTGCACAAATTTTTATCAGCAGCAGAATTTGAAGAAAAGGGTCCGTTGAAAAACAGGTGGCATCAGCTTCATCTGCTGTGGGGTGCAAAGGAATGTATGTATAAAGCTTATGGTAAAAAGAAACTGGAATTCCGCGAGCATATCCATATCAGGGATTATATAGAACAGGAAAATAAAGCGCTCGGGGAAATCGTATATGAAGGCATACATTTGTACTATGATATCTATTATCGAATGTTGCCCGAAGCTGCGTGGGTATTTTGTGTACAGCGCACTACTAATCCTTAGTCTCAGCCTGACAAATTGCAAAAAAGCTGTTCCGGCTGAACAGCAAAGTGAAATTGAATCAGAGATTGTCATTGATACTCTTCCGGATGATTTTGTTGATTTTTTTGAGCGCTTTCATCAAGACAGTGCGTATCAACTTGAACATATCATCTTTCCGCTCGAAGGTCTGCCGGGTGCCTTAGAAAAAACGGATACGGTTGCTACCCAACGATTTTTTTGGCAACGTGAGGGCTGGGCTGTTCATAATCCGTTCACAGATCCTTCAGGCCAGTTTGAACATTGGTATGAAGTGCTTGATGACCGTCTTATCGAGCACTGGGTACAGCTGAAAGGAACTACGATGGTGATCCACAGGAGGTTTGCAAAGCTGGATGATGGGTGGTATTTGATTTATTATGCGGGAATGCGGCCTCTGGAGAAGGCCGAATAACGAATAAGGAATGTTGAATTTTGAAGTGTTTTGAATTGGAAATTGAGGAAATTTGAAATTGAATTCAGAAGGACTGTTGTCAAATCTGAAATTTTTTATTTTGCACTATTCTATAAAATAAATATGTTGAGCGTAGGCTTTGCCTACGTTCGTGTGTTGGCAAAATCTGTTTTGCGAAAGCTCTTGCCACAAAGAGGACTCTTGTCAAATCTGAAATTTGACGACACAACGACGTAGGCAAAGCCTACGCCGAACGTTCTTAAGTGAAAATAAAAAAAGTAAAATCTAAAATCCAAAATCTAAAATCTAAAATCTAGAATCTAGAATCTAAAATCTAAAATCTAGAATCTAAAATCTAAAATACCTTGCCAGAAAGAAGGTGACTGGAAATGTAATCGCTTGTTCCATCCTCAAGTGAAGTTGCAGGTAATGCGAGATCAGCGGATGACCATTTGGACATGTTGGCTTCTGTGAAATATTGGTATTTGTCTTTGAGGTCGTCGGGGATGTCGAAATATTCTATGTTGACAGGAATATTTAATGCTGTAAAGCATGCCTTGCCGAGATCCTCAAATGTGCGGGCGGTGCCGGTGCCTACGTTGTAAATACCGGATGGCGCTTTTTTATCATAAATATCCCATACCATATTCACGACATCTTTTACGTAGATGAAATCGCGGAGTTGCCCGCCATCATTGTATTGTGGAAGGTGGGACTTAAACAGACGAAGCTTGCCTGTGTCGCGGATCTGGTGAAATGCATGAAATATGACAGATGCCATACGTGCTTTGTGCGACTCATTCGGACCGTAGACATTAAAAAATTTCAGGCCGTACCAATGAGGTGGGGTTTCCTTTTGTTTTAGAGCCCATAAATCAAAATCCTGCTTGGAATGTGCGTATGCATTCAAAGGTTTTAATTCGGGAATTAAAGTATGATCATCAGAGAAACCATGAGAGCCATCACCATACGTAGCAGCACTGGATGCATAGACCATTGGGATCTTATGTCGCGTGCAGAGCTTCCAGATTTCTTTTGAATATTGGAGATTGAGTTCTTCAAATATTTTTTTGTCTTCGCTGATGGTATCCGTGCGTGCTCCTAAATGAAACACTACATCTACCTGTGAAGCTATTTTTGCAAAAAAGGAAATAAATAAATCGCGGTGCACATATTCGTAAATACGTTTACCCGCCAGGTTTTTTTCTTTGCGCCACTGATAAAAATCATCCACGACCAGGAGATCGTGGTAGCCGAGCTGATTGAGGTGACTTACAAAGCCACTCCCGATAAAGCCCATTGCGCCAGTTACAACAATCACGCCTCGATCGTCTCAGGTGATGCGTATGCTTCAATTGGCGGACACGTGCAAACAAGATTACGGTCGCCAAATGCATTGTCTACCCTACCCACTGTCGGCCAGAATTTGTGATGACGCTTCAATTCCGGAATCGGATAGGCAGCTTCTGTTCTGGTATACGGCAAGGTCCATTCATCAGCAGTAATCACATCAAGCGTGTGAGGTGCATTGACCAGTACATTATTATCTGCTGGCTGCACACCTGATGCTACCAGATCAATTTCATGATGTATGTGAATTAATGCATCGCAGAATAAATCAAGCTCAGCTTTTGATTCACTTTCTGTTGGCTCGATCATGATCGTGCCCGGTACAGGGAAGGATAACGTTGGTGCATGAAATCCGTAATCGATCAGACGTTTTGCAACATCTTCTGCAGAGATACCAACCTGTTTGAATGGACGGAGATCAATGATCAATTCGTGTGCTGTGCGGCCTAACTCGCCGGTGTACAGTATGTCGTAATATTCTTCGAGTCTTGATTTGATATAATTAGATCCGAGGATGGCATGTTTTGTAGAACGTGTGAGTCCATCTGCACCTAACAATCGAATGTAACCGTAAGAAATTAACAACACAGATGCACTACCCCATGGCGCACTGGATACAGCATCTATCGCATCTGCGCCACCGACCTGGTGAAGCGGATGTCCTGGAAGATATGGTGCAAGTTTTTCATTCACACAAATCGGGCCCATTCCCGGACCGCCTCCACCGTGAGGAATGGCGAATGTCTTATGAAGATTCAGGTGACAAACATCAGCACCGATAAAACCAGGGCTTGTAAGTCCGACCTGTGCATTCATGTTTGCTCCATCGAGATATACTAAACCGCCATGTTCATGGATGATATCACAAAGCTTACGGATGGTTGTTTCAAATACTCCATGTGTTGATGGATAAGTTACCATGACTGCTGCAAGCTTGTCGGCATATTTTTCCGCCTGGGCCTGGAGATCAGTCATGTCAATATTACCACGATCATCACATTTCACCACGACTACCTCCATACCTGCCATCACAGCACTGGCAGGATTTGTTCCGTGTGCTGATTGCGGTATCAATGCGATGTTGCGATGATGGTGACCATGCGCTTCGTGATATGCGCGGATCGTAAGAAGGCCTGCTAATTCTCCCTGTGCACCTGAATTGGGTTGAAGCGAACATGCTTTCATACCTGTGATATCACATAGGTATGCTGAAAGCTCTTCGAATATCTTATAGTATCCTTTTGCCTGGTATGCGGGGACAAAAGGATGCAATGATGAAAATTCTGGCCAGCTTACAGGATACATTTCTGAAGCTGCATTGAGCTTCATCGTACATGAACCCAATGGGATCATGGCATGCACAAGAGAAAGGTCACGATTCTCCAGCATCTTGATGTAGCGCATCAATTCTGTTTCTGTGTGATAGGAATTGAAAACCGGATGGGTGAGAAATTCATCTGTACGCTGCAAATCCTGGGGGATCATCACATCAGATGACACTTCGATCATGGAGTCGCCATTCTTGCGCATTGCGTTGGAGAAGACGCTGCAAATATCATAGAGGTCCGCTTCCAGGACAGTTTCATCCAGACTTAGGCGGATTTCTGTATTTGTATAATAGAAATTGATCTTCCTTCTTTCTGCTTCTGCATGTATCAGGCCGGATATTTCTGCAGACACTGATATTGAAAGTGTATCGAAGAAATTATCGTGCGTCGGTGTCAGGCCAATCGATTTCAAATGGTTGTAGACAGTGACTGTTTTGGCATGAACATCGCTTGCAATCAGGCGTAATTGTTCCGGACCATGATACACTGCGTACATACCTGCCATGATTGCAAGCAATGCCTGTGCAGTACATATGTTGGATGTTGCTTTTTCGCGCTTGATATGTTGCTCACGCGTTTGTAATGCCATGCGTAATGCACGATGGCCATTGCGGTCAACAGATACACCGATGATACGACCCGGAATATTACGCTTGAATTCTTCTTTCGTTGCAAAGAATGCAGCGTGTGGCCCACCGAAGCCGACTGGTACTCCAAGTCGTTGGGAATTTCCTACAACTACATCAGCACCCCAATGTCCTGGCGGGATTAATAAGGTAAGTGCAAGCAGGTCTGTAGCAACTGCAACTTTGATGTTGTCAGCCTGCCATGCTTTTACTTTTTCAGCATAATTCTCAACTGCTCCATTTGCATTTGGATATTGCAGCAGAATACCAAAAAATTCTTCACCACCTTCCCATGTATTCCAGTCACCTGTGACGACGGATATTCCTATAGGTTCGGACCTTGATTTTAGTACAGCAAGTGTCTGCGGGAAAATATTCTGATCAACAAAAAACTTCGTTGGAGCTGCTGTACCGTTCTTTGATTTTTTGGAAGACAAGTTGTACAACATGGCCATAGCCTCCGCTGCTGCGGTTCCTTCATCGAGAAGAGATGCATTTGCAATTGGCAAACCAGTGAGATCGCTCACAACTGTCTGGAAATTGAGAAGTGCTTCGAGGCGACCTTGTGAGATCTCAGCCTGGTATGGTGTGTATTGAGTATACCATCCCGGGTTTTCGAAAATTGATCTGCGTATCACAGAAGGTGTATGGCTGCTGTAATATCCTAATCCGATATACGATCGGAAAACTTTATTCTGATCTGCCAGACCACGCATATGCCGTAGATATTCCTGTTCGGAAAGTGCATCCGGAATATTCAGTTTGCGATTGATGCGGATATCCTCTGGGATTGTCTCGTCGATGACCTGATCGAGGCTCTCAGCTTTGAGGATGGACAACATTTTTTCCAGGTCTTCAGAACCTGTGGTGCCGATATGCCTTTCGGAGAAACCGGCGATTGCTCCTTTGTTAGACTTCATGTGTGACCCCTATGTCGATTACCGATCTTCAACGCTTATGACAGCATGCCGACCGGTTATTTTAGTTTAAATGCTTTTTTGATCTCCTGGACCTTATCCAGTTTTTCCCAGGTAAACGTTTCTACCTTCATTTTTTTGATCTTGCCACTGCCATCTTTGAATGACACTTCTTTCTTTTCCGGTACACGACCCATGTGACCATATGATGCGGTCTCACTATAGATCGGTTTTCTCAATTGTAATCTTTGTTCGATATCGTATGGACGCATCGGGAATATCTTTTTGACTTGCTCAGCGATAGCTGAATCTGACATCTCCACATTCGAAGAGTTGTAGGTGTTCACGTAGATATTTGTTGGCTCTGCAACACCGATTGCATACGAAACCTGGACTAACACTTCATTACATACTCCTGCTGCAACAAGGTTCTTTGCGATGTGACGCGTAGCGTATGCTGCTGAGCGGTCTACTTTGCTTGGATCCTTTCCAGAGAATGCTCCACCACCGTGTGCACCTTTACCGCCGTACGTATCTACGATGATCTTACGACCTGTCAGACCTGTATCACCATGAGGGCCACCGATCACAAATTTACCAGTTGGATTCACGTGGTATTTAATGCTTGACTTGAATAATTTTTGAAGATTCGTCGGTAGATTTTTTACAACGCGGGGGATCAATATTTTGATCACGTCACTTTTAATCTTCGCCAGCATCTTTTCATCTTCTCCGAATTCATCATGCTGAGTACTCACGACTATCGTATCGATACGAAGTGGTGTATTGTCATCAGCGTATTCAATCGTAACCTGAGACTTGGCATCTGGACGGAGATATTTCATTTGTTTGCCTTCCTTTCTCAGGAAAGACAATTCGCGCAGGAT
>JANPKH010000186.1:0-1732 GCA_031425935.1 Gammaproteobacteria bacterium
ATCATTTTCTTTTATGGTAAGATCGGTAATTGGTACAACAGGAAGATTTTGCTGAAATGGCGCGATTGATGCAGCACAATTTGCACGACCATCTGGCTGCTGCGACTGAAAACCTCGAAGGTCGCAACAACTTTTTAGAGCAAGCGGTTTTTGTTGACGAGCTGACTGAGCAATCTGTTCAGCATCTGCACGCGGTTTCAGCCAAAGCCTGGCGCCAGGCCTTCAAAACCGTCATGCGCGAAGCTGCGTTCCGTTTTGAACACGACCAGCAACATGCCAGCGCCGAAGAGCGCCATTACCGGGCACGCTTTGGCGCTTACTTTTATTCCACCCCAGAGCTGCCTCATGACGCCACGCCAACTTGACGCCACTGGCTGCCAGTTACACCACCGCTTGCCAGGTTTGTTTTTACGACGGTGGTCAGCCCGGTTGTCGGCGCTGCTACCCGTGACATACACAGGATTTTTTGGGTTTTTGATGCTGCTGTGTCTATCCGGCTGCGGACCGGGCACGGGTGGAACCGGCACAGGGCCGATTGTGGCCACCAGCCCAACAGTCATCAGTTTCAGTGGCACCGCCTCTCCAACCGCTTCACAGCCTGTGTTGCCAATTGATGGTGTGCCTGGGCCAGCTGCCCAGCCACTGCCAGGTAGCCCCGGCGGTTCACCAAGCGCGCCCTTGCTGCCTGCCGGATCGGCGCTGGTGCCTGAGTTTTGTGTGGTCAACTGCAGCGGTGCAGGGGTAAGGCTGCTGATCGATGGGTGGCAAGTGCAGCTGCTGGAACGCTGCACGCGGTTTTCATCCATCGGCCCCCTGGAACTGGCTGCGGTAGGGGAAACAGCGGTGGCTGGAACCTTTGAGTCAACGCGCAGTGACACTGCTGAGATACGCACGGTTTCGGCATTGCTGATTGTTGAATTTTCAGACGGCATCATCGACAGCCCGAAAGTCAAGGTCAGAGTAGTAGACAACGCAGGAGTGCTGTTGCTCGGGCCGTTGAATTTGATGCGCGATCCTGCTGAACCTAATCCTTCAAACCCGGCATCATTCACGTCGTGTAGTGGGTGAATAGGTAATTTAATCCCACTAACGACCAATAGATACCGGCGCAAGCAGCTATTTATTAGATAGCATATCAATTGCGCTGCGTGTTGCTGTAGGCGTTACTTACGGCTCCAGCGCAATGCCCACCACGCGCTCACCACCGCCAATACTGCCCAGTGATTTTGCTGCGCCGGTTTTCAAGTCAATCGTCACCCACCGGGTGGCCATGCTGCCGTCGCTGCTCAGCGCTGCAAACGCCACATCGCTCAACGCCTGAATGTCAAACGACGCATTGGTAAACGCCATGCCCAAACTGCCGATGGTGAAAAACTGCCCGGTATTGGGCGACACCGCTGGCACCACACCTTCGCGCGAGCCTTGCGTGACCAGCGCACCCGTCGCGGCGTCCAGTGCAAAGTTGGTGGTGATTTTGGTGTCGGCTTTGTTGTAGCTGTAAGCCGCGCCGGCTGCCATGGGCGATTTTCCAAAGTTCGCATCGCCCGCCGCATAAGTCAGTTTGCCGTCGGTTTGCACGCCTTCAAGCGTTGCATTTCCGTCTACTACCGCACCAGTATCAGGGTGCAAGCGCAGGTTTTGCCCGGTGTTGCTTACCACGCGAATCCGGTCAACGGTGGGGTTGAAGTCAAAGCCAAACTGCGTGCCCTCCAGCTTGACGGCAAACGGCATG
>JANPKH010000187.1:0-7240 GCA_031425935.1 Gammaproteobacteria bacterium
GCTACTACACGTGTACCCGTTCCCAATTGCAAACCTGATGGCAATTGCGAATCTTGTGTTGATTTGGCACCCGGTTGGCGTTGTACTTGATAGAGCAAATCTTCAAACATTGCACGATCACGTTTGAAACCCACGGTACTGGTGTTCGCTAAATTGTTAGATATGGTCGACAACTGTTTATCTTGTGCCGCCAATCCGGTTTTACTAACGTAGAGTGCAGAGATCATTTTGTTTTCCTCATGAGCATTTGCTCAATGTAGCTTTCTTTGACTTCATCCCCGCGTAGCAGGAATTCAGCTTTTAAAAAATGGATCCCCGCAAGTGGGGGGCCTACCTGAAGATGACGGCGTTAGGACATTTGCAATAATTGCGTAGACGACGCCGCGTTTTCATCCGCGGTTTTCATTAATTTCACTTGCATTTCGTATTGGCGCGCGAGCGTTAAAATTTGTGTAAACTCACTCATCGCATTCACATTACTGCCTTCTAACATGCCACCAGCGACTCGTACATTTGCCGCTACTTCAGCAGTTAAACCATCGCGCTGACGAAACAAACCGTCGGGCCCTTTTTCAATATTTTTGAGATCAGGGTTAACTAATTTAAGCCGATTAGAATCCACCATGGTTTCAGCGCCCTGCCCCAAGGCAATAATCGAGATGGTTCCATCGGAACCTATTTCCATCTTATCCAACGGTGGAAAATTGATTGGGCCTGAGTTACCCAATACCGCTAACCCGTTAGCAGTGCGCAAGGTACCGAAAGCATCAATATTGAAGTTACCGGCGCGGGTATAAGCTTCACTACCATCGGGTGCTTGTACTGCAACAAAACCATTGCCTTGAATGGCCATATCCAAAGGGTTGCCGGTTGCTATCATTGGGCCTGAGGCAAAATCGGCTGAAGGCGATTCAGTAAGTGCGTAAGCGCGCGTTGGCTGCCCATCGCCGTAATACACTCCCATGCTCCGCGCCTGCTCAAAATCGGCTTTAAATCCATTGGTGCTGAGATTGGCCATGTTGTTGGCATGGCTGGTCTGCGCCATCATGTTGTTTTTGGCACCGGTCATGGCGATATAGATGGCTCTGTCCACAATGCTTACTCCGCTATTTTTTTGGCAGTTTTGCCGTTAGTGAGAGTTTTGCAAGAGGGATGCCAAGTCAATCGTGAGCATCTCGTATCATGCAGAGAATTGTAACCAATTGAAAATAAAGGAATAATTTAGCAGAAATGAAATAGTCTAAAAAGCAGATAAGCGGAAAGCGGCAAACAACATCCGCTGCTTGCCGCTTGAAAAATCAGATTAAGCTTAAGAAATTAGTAGTTACCGTAGGTTAATAATCGTTTGAGTAGTCGCATTTGCCGTTTCAATCGTTTTGGCATTGGCTTGATAGTTACGCTGAGCAATAATCAAATTTACCAACTCTTCAGAAAGATCGACATTGGACTCTTCCAAAGCACCTGAATTAATAGCACCAAGTGACGATGAACCCGGCGTACCTATAACTGCTTCGCCGGTGTCAAACGTCTGAGCCCACATAGTATTACCAACCGGCTTTAAGCCTTCGATGTTATTAAAATTAGCCAATGCAACCTGGCCCAGAATTTGCGCTTCACCATTGGTAAAACGAGCAAATAAAACCCCGGAACTATCAACATCTAAACCGGCGAGACGACCCGTGGCATAACCATCTTGATCGAGATTCTCAACCCCGAAATTACTACCAAATTGCGTTGAGCCCAGCATATTAATCGCGAAGTTCGAACTCGATGGCGGCACCACCACAGGCACGCTTCCACCTTGTAATACATTAAGTGGCGCCAAGGTGCCAAGTGGATTGCCGAGAGAATCTAATGGTGTCCAATTGGATATCAACATCTCATCAGTTAACACGCTATTCAAGGTACCATCGGGCGAAAAGTAAATATCTTTAACTGCTCTGGTAGGCAAGGTATTAGCGGGAGACGGCAAACTAGAGTCGGGATCACCTACGTCTTGCCCATCGATTTGTACATACACCCTCCAATGGTTCGGCGATGTTGTAGGGTCATTGACATCGTAGTCTTGCTTCACAAAGTAGGAGCGCATTACATGGGCATTACCCAAGCTATCGTAAACAGTCCCTGAGGTAGCGTGGTTATAGGTCTGCGGGTCTGTTGGATCAAAGGGATTAATGTTCACGGTGGTAAAACTCGCCGCTGTTAGAGGCGCAAACAAATTACCTGAAGCGGGCGTGCTGCTCGTGATTGTAAAACCAGAATCCATCAATATATCCAAGTTACCACCCACGACTGCCGCATCCGTTAAATTATTAACGGTTTGCGAACCTGCTGCGCTGCCTGTTACAGCTACTGAACCCGCTGCACTGGGGCCAGTAAATGAAAAATTTAAATTTGCTCCCACAGCAGATACTATATCTAAATCACCCACTCCGTTAACTACAGCTGTGATGCCTGGCAACGTGGATGTTGATAGCGCATTAATTTGCGCTTGTAGGCCCGCCAACGTTGTTGCACTTAGCGTTACGCTGTTCAACACTAAATTACCATTTGCATTATTAAACCCGGCAGCGGCAACAGTTGCTGTAGTTGATGCCGTCGCACTGAGGCCTGCTAACGCATTAATCTCTGAAGCGGTCTGCGCCGCTGAAGCGCCGTTTGAACTTGTGTAGTTAACGGTGGTGCCCGTTGGGCCAAGAATGGCTAAGGTTTGTGGTGCATAACCATTCGTTACCGGCGTTGCTTTTAAACCAAGATTTGCTACACCCACCGCCGTGCCATCGGAAGTAAAATTGGACCCCGTTGTTTCTAACACCGGCTCATTTGCATCTAAATTAAATGACGCTACTACACCGGTAGTTTGACGTGGTGCCTGAGTATTCACATCAACTCTTAAATTATTAATAATGCCACTAACAGCGCCTGTGCTATCTGCCAAAAAACCCTGCAAATTTGCCCCAGTGCTATTAACAATATTGCCATCTTGATCTAATCCAAAAGCGCCGGCCCGCGAAAATACCCTGCCATCGTTGCCTTCCAGTACAAAAAAACCTGCGCCGTTAACCGCTAAATCCATAGTGTTTTGTGTGAATTTTAAATTGCCCTGGCTGAATTGCTGACGCAATAACAGCGTCGTTACACCACTCCCCGGCGTGCCTTGGCCACCACCCAACAATGAGCTTGTATACACATCACCAAATTCTGAACGTGAACTTTTAAAACCGATGGTGCCAGCGTTAGCAATGTTGTTGCCAGTGACTTTTAAATCAGTGTCGGCGGCGCGAATACCGCTTAGTGCTGTGTTAAATGACATGATGTGCTCCTAATGAAAACGGTAGGGTTAAAACGGCAGGGGCGCGACAAGCAGCGCCTCTACATTAATTAAATTGTTTTACTTTACTAATATCGACTGCACCAACACCGGCTAAATTTAAAACTAACTTGCCATCACTACCAAGCGTTACGCTATTTACATTAGCGCTCAGGTTAGTAGCCAATTGTTGCGACTTACCATTTTGTGTAGCAAAAACTGCAAATGAATAAGTATCGGGAGGCAGTGCTGTTGCACCGGAAGTCCACGGCAGCAATTCACCATTGACTTCTATATTCTGGCCATCAAAACGAAAATTTGTGTCGCCTTGCGCAGCTGCGCCAGCAGGAATTTGTGCGACTAACTCGTCATTTGAATTATAAATATTTATTTTTAATTCTGATGTTGCTGCAGGCAAATTGACGCTGCCCGAGATAATGCCTTCGTCTGCCAATATACTTGTTTTACTTTCAACACTAACCGAACGCCCCACCAAAGATGAAGCCTGTAACGCCTGATTAGATTGAAACCCACTGCTAAAACTATTGAAATTAGAATTTAGTTTTTCAATGCCTTGTACCGAACTAAATTGTGCTAATTGCGCTACAAATTCAGAATTACTTTGTGGGCTGAGCGGGTCCTGATTTTTCATTTGCGTAATCATGAGTTCTAAAAATGCATCTTGTCCCAACTCATTAGATTTTTTGACAGGAGGATTTTTTTTGGCGATATCCAATTGATCAATGGGTGTAGTAGGAAATGTACTGGCTATATTACTCATGATTTTTCCCCTTACTTACTGCTAGAATCTTGTACTTTAAAAACATTGCACCTAAATATTTTTACTCTACTTTATTGTCCTAGAGTAAGAACACGTTGCACCATTTGTTTAGCGGAATTCATTACCTCAACATTCATTTGAAATGAACGCGAAGCAGAAATCATATTCGTCATTTCTTCAACAACATTTACATTCGGATAAAAAACATAACCATCTTTATCCGCTTTAGGATGCGTAGGCTCATATCGACGATCAAGCGGCGCATTGCTTTCCACTATACCCAACACTTGCACACCGGCATTGGCTTGATCTTCATTAGTCGCTCTGTCACCACTTAGCGATTGTGTTTGTCCAGCCATTAATTGTTGATGCATAGCGGCAAATACTGGCTGACGGCTGCGATACACTTGATCAACGCTGGAACTCGCCGATTGCGCATTGGCCAAGTTGCTCGCGGTAGTGTTTAAACGCAAACTTTGTGCGTTCATACCAGTGCCTGCTATGTCAAAAATATTTCCCAGTGCCATGATTTTTCTCACCAATGTTAAAATGTTTATTCACGTAGAATTTTTAGTTTAATCACCACGAATGGCTGTTCTCAAACCTTGAAATTTGCTGTTTAAAAATTGGAAACTCGCCTGAAACGCCAGGGCATTTTTCATATACTCAGCATGCTCAATTTGGTCTTCAACCGTGTTGCCATCAATAGATGGTTGTTGTGGGGTGCGATAAAGTACATCCGCATCTTCACCGAATATTGCCGTGTCAGCGATGTGGCGCTCATTAGTAGTCTGCGCACCGAAGTATGGAGATTCACTGGTTTTTTGGTTGAGCATTTGTTTAAAATCCAAATCGCGCGCTTTGTAGTTAGGTGTATCAATATTCGCCAAATTACTCGCCAACACTGACGCACGTTGGCCGCGAACACGTAACGCCGATTCATGGATTCCTAATGCTGATTCGAATGAAATTGACATACTATTTTTACCTGATGAGAACACTTCATTGTTAATTGACATTTGCAATGCCTATGCCAAACCAATAAAAAATTTTAAGTAATTGATTTCACTAAGTATTTCCTGAAAAACCAATAAAGAGCAAAGCGGCAATAAGCGGAACCAAGCGACAAAGCGGCAAGGCTTAACCGCTCATACACCTAACTAATATTTCACTAAAAATGGAAACCAGCATGCAATTCAGCGGCATTCACCATATCGCGATTATTTGTTCTGATTACTCGAAATCAAAATATTTCTATACAGAGATTCTAGGTTTTCGCGTGAAAGCAGAGGCCTATCGCCTTGAACGGCAATCGTATAAATTGGATTTGGTGTTAGCAGACGGCACACAGTTGGAGCTATTCTCCTTCCCTAACCCACCCCAACGCCCTTCCACACCGGAAGCCTGCGGCTTACGCCACCTCGCGTTTGGCGTAACAGATGTGGCAGAAGCCAAACAAGAACTCGAAAGCAAAGGCGTAGCGGTGGAGCCGATTCGAATCGACGAATATACCGGCAAAAAGTTTACGTTTTTTAAAGACCCGGACGGGTTACCGCTGGAATTGTATGAGGTGAAAAACGATTTTCTAAAATAATGTACCTAGAAAAACTTAGCTAGCTTCAAAGCTTTTTGTAGCAGAAAAATATTATATCGCTTTATAAAGTATGCCAGGGTCACAGTGAACCATATCAAATAAATCAGCTGCACCAGCCAAACCTTCCGATGAACCTAAATATAAAATTCCTTGTGGCTTTAGCGCAGCGTGAATTTTTTGTAGTATCTGGCGTTTTAGATCTGCATTAAAATAAATTAACACATTGCGACAAAATATTACGTCGAACTTGCCTAATCCAGCATAAGAATCCATGAGATTAATGGGGCGAAATTCAACTCTTTCACGCAATGCCGATTTAATCCGCCAATTATTTTCCGCTGTTTTATCAAAAAAACGCTCAAGCCTTTCAGGTGAGAGGCCTCGCATGACTGACAATTTATCATACTCACCCTTACGTGCTTGCTCTAGCACAGTGGTAGATAAATCAGTTGCAACGATTTGTATTTGCCGCGCCAGTGCCCCCATATTTTTTTGACGATATTCTTCTACCATTATGCTAATAGAATAAGGTTCTTGCCCTGACGAGCAAGCAGCAGACCAAATACGTACAGGGCCCGGAGTTTTACTAGTTGCAGATATAAACTGCGGGAAAAGTGTATTTTTAAGATAATCGTAAGGATAAACGTCACGAAACCAAAAAGTTTCATTAGTCGTCATGGCGTCAATGACTTCATCTTTTAATTTACGATTGCTATCTGATTTTAATGCGCGCACCAATTCTGAAAAACTGGTAATTTTATTATCATCCATTAGCCTGCGCATTCGGTTGGTAACAAGGTATTGTTTATTGTCACCCAGCGATATACCGCAAGCAGCCTCTAAAAATTGACGAAATTGATTGAACTCCGCTTGATCAACACTATCGCGCTCAGCTAATTTAACAAATGGATTAGTTTGCGTATCTTTATTAATCATATTCTCTCGATAACATCTACATTACTTTTTAAATATTAAAGAAGCTGTTTTTGATATGGTAAAAAATTATAGCTGTGCATTACTCATCTTTAAGCGGAAGCAAATTTTCGCCAGTAATAGCTAAAACACGGTCATTGACACGGCGAGCCAATTCATCCGGATGGAATTTCGCCAGGAAATCATCAGCACCTACTTTTCTTACCATCGCCTCATTGAATACACCACTCAAAGAGGTATGCAAAATAATGTGTAACTTTTTAAGTAGAGGATGATTGCGCACTTCGGCGGTAAACGTGTAACCATCCATTTCCGGCATTTCGATGTCGCAAATAATCATGATTAATTCTTCATAAGGATTTTTGCCACCCTTGAGCAACTCGAGGAGATAATTAAGCGCTTCTTGACCATCTTGTTTAATGGTTGTGCGAATACCCATGCCCTCAACCACACGCTGAATTTGTTTACGCGCGATAGTCGAATCATCAACAATTAATACGTGTTTTTGCACTACCTTTTCGGCAATGCCTTTACTCACAACACCTGCGCTCACGTGCTCTTTTGCAGGTGAAACTTCGGCAAGAATTTTTTCTACGTCAATAATTTCTACTAATTGCCCATC
>JANPKH010000188.1:0-5912 GCA_031425935.1 Gammaproteobacteria bacterium
CTTACCGTTGACGGATCAGTCGCAATCACTTCAATAACATGGCCTACAGCCACATCACGCACCGACTTATGTAGCATCATCACTGGTTCTGGACACAGCAAACCAGACGTGTCCAAAAGCCTATCAATTGTTACTTTCATAGTATTTCTTCGTCTAAAAACAAACTGCATATTTATTAGCTATTGCTACACTCAAGCTGAGGAAGCAAAAAACGAATAATTACCCTTAGCGAGGAACAGAGTTTGATGTCTCTGCACCCTGATAATTTCTATACCCCGGACGATTTTTTTAGCCGACAGGCATTGGAGCTTAGCTTTCGGCTTTTACGTAATAACAATCCCGGCTTGGCAAACGCTATTAAAAAAGCACTTGATCAAATTAACTTAGCACCCTACGACGCATTACAAAAAGCCCACACCGGTGAAATGTATTTTAATGCACAATTATTAGCTATATTAAATGTACATATTGTTGGAAAAATTGTGTTAGCGCTTACGGAAATAGGTGAAGAAGCATTGAAGGACCAAGCCCTCCCCTCAGAACATATTAAATTATTGCGTAATCTAATTGATGACTGGGTACAATTAGCTGAATGGGTTTTACGCAATTCTTCCAGTGACAAAGCTGCACTTAATTGATAATTAAAACAAGTTTATTGATAACTAAAAAACGCGCAAATGCCCAGTAACTTCTTCGCGATCATGATACAACTGCTTAAACTGAACTGTAGCCCTAAACCCTAGCGATTCCAACTCGCCCAAAATTCGTTGCTCACATTTTTTTACTTCAAGATAACGCTGCTTCATTGGCAATTTTAAATTGAATACTGCCTCACGACAAAAACCTTTACTAAACCATTTAATAATCAAAGCAGAAACCCTGGCTGGTTTATCCACAATATCGCACACTAACCAGTCGACATTTTTTTTCGGCTCAAATAAAAATCCATCAGCAAGCCGGTGATTAACTTGGCCCGTGTCCATCAACTTTTGATCCATAGGGCCGTTGTCTACAGCTTCCACAAACATACCGCGCTGTACCAATTGCCACGTCCATCCACCCGGTGAGGAGCCCAAATCTACTGCGCGCATACTGGTCGCTAAGCGTTGATCCCATTCATTTGCCGGGATAAAGTGATGCCAGGCTTCTTCCAACTTTAAGGTAGAACGGCTTGGTGCATCTTTAGGTAAACGTAAACGTGGAATACCCATTGGCCACGCCGAACTATTATTAATTAAGCTCGTACCCAGATATGCTTCAGTGCCGCTAATAAATACTAAGTGCAACTTCCATTGGCTTTTATCCGTTAATAATTTTTTTCTGCGCAACGCCTGACTAAATGGCGCAGTAAATTTTTTACTGAGTCCCGATAATTCTTTGCCATCGTTAGTGTCAACAGTTTCTACTATTAATTCATGAGCAACGGGATATGTATCTGCCACTAATAACAATGGAGTAACACGATCCGCTACCGGCAAATCCGTCACGGCGGCTTGTGTAACAAACCATTGTCGGGTAAAAATAAATTGTCGAAAACGTAACTCTTTATGAAGCCGCATAGCGCCATCTGCTTCGTGCGTAACAAACAGAACGTAAGCGGAATTATCTTTGACTTTGCTGTAACCATAAATCCCTACCGCACCCGCCAGTTCAGTTATTTCAGCGGCACATTCTTTTTCGAAACCAGAACGACAATGTAAAAATAAATGATTCAATTGCTTTCAATTCTCATGTTAAGTTTGACTTACTAATAAGTTGAGCTTTCTTGTTGAGTTAATAGTTGCGCATCGCGACGACTCAATAACGAAACTGATTCAGTGGTGATATCAAACACAACCACCACATCGCCACGAATAATTTGTTGTTCCACTTGTTTAACTTTCTGCACCAGTGAAACTTCTTGTATGCCGTAATCAGTGCCATCGCGCGTAATATATTCTTCAATAAGGCCACGCAAAGCTTCAGGTGATAATTGTTGATGGGGAATGATCATGGATTCAATTCTTAATCAGAAGTTTTAAAGAGACCTTTGCACGATTACTGTCATCACTCGACATATCGCGCAAAGGTCCATAACCAGTTAATAAAAATTTTACTTGTTCCTAACGCTCAGGAAAGTTACGCTTGCCACCCAACTTAAATCTTTAATATTTAACTTTCTCTAAAGGCATTTATTTTGCAAACTCAATTAGTGTTAACCATTATCAGTAACGACAAACCTGGCGTCGTTGAACTCTTAGCCCAAACAATTACGCAATACCAAGGTAACTGGCTGGAGAGTCGCATGGCGCATTTAGCGGGCAAATTTGCCGGCATCTTGCAAGTATCCGTCGACAGAGAAAAGCAAGCAGCCTTGATCGAGGCGTTGACGAACCTTGCCGATAAAGGCCTGAAAATTATAGTGGAAACAGCGCTCGATGAAATTAAACCAGTCGGCAAAGAGTTTTATTTCAATGTTGTAGGCAATGATCGCCCTGGAATCGTCCTCGAAATTGCACAAGCCTTCGCGGGCCGCAATGTTAACATGAGTGAGTTAGAAACTTCTTGCTCAAGTATGCCCTGGTCGGGCGAGCCGATGTTTGAAGCAACCGGGCTAATAGAAGTACCCAGCTCAGTGGATATGGATGCACTCTACACGCAGTTGGATTTGATTGCCGATGAACTCGCCGTTGATATTCGCCTTGAAGCGCCGCCAATGGAAACTCAACATTAAATTGCTGACCACAACCTCATAAAAGCCCTTCATAAAGCAGCCAGGCTGCTTTTTCTTTCTAAGGCTTGTCGCTTCCGCTCACCTGTTGATCAAATTTTTCCAGCTCAATATTAATAGCATCAGTAGAAATATTGACTTCATAAAATGAAAACATTAGCGAGATCACCAATAAGATAAGGCTAATTGCAAAAAGGAGTTGGCCAACAATGTCCCAATGTAGCAACAAAGAAAACATTGACAAGGTACAAAGCACAAACGAAAGGACTCCAAATGCTTGCATACGCCGAATGACCTGAATTCGTAAACGGAGGTTGTCAATTTGACGACGCACTAACACTTGGGAAGAGGCATTCTCGCGTTTACTGAGCTCACGAATCACATTTGCCAGTACAACAAAGCGGTTGGTGTAGGCTAGAAGTAACAATGAAATTGCCGGAAATAATAGACTTGGCGTGGTGATGGTCATTTCCATAACAAACTTCTTACCTTTATTACATGATGAAATTACATAATTAAATTACGTGAATGCACATTAGATTAACAAATTAATAAGTTATTGTAATTTTTCACGCCAATAAATAATCCTGTCATTGCCGCGATAGGAGCCAAAACTAAAACGCGCATTGGGGATGAGAGTATCTGAAAAATTACCATCTTGATTCCAATCGTAGCGCAGCCAAGTGAGAGTGGCTAAATTTATACCGACAACAAAACTTCCAGTACCTCCAACACTTGGCTTACTGAAATAATGCGCGGCGGTCCCTGCATTAAAGTTAACGCCCGTAGCATCAATATTATTATAAATACCTTGGGTCGTCCCACTACTCAAGGAGATCGTACGGTTAGCATCCACCGTTAAAGTACCGCTTGGATAGCTAATAGCCGCTCGCGGAATGACAGTGCAAGAATCGTTTGTATTAAGGGCAAAATAATTTCCGGTCCAATATTCAGTGACAAAATTTACGGGCAAATCAACGGTCTCGGGGCCAAAGGCATCATCCAAGCGTAAACGGCCATAACGTAAGGTTAACGGCGATCCGAGCGATGCTGCCGTACAAGCCGCACCAACACAAACGCCAGTTGTCGTTGCATTCATATTTTTGCCTTGCAAGCTGCGCACGTCAAAAGTGTCCGTCACATCCATACCTAATTGCAGGCTGGCATAGGGTCCATCTGGAACAGCATTGATGGCTTGACGGCTAAAATTGGCAACAGTGCTATTAAATTGTGTGGCGCTATTAAATAAATAAACACCGCTTGTCCACACTCCAGTTCCACCGGCAGAAACGCGTGAACTTAAACTGCCGCCATTACCACCATCAGCATTTTCTGCAACGTAAGTAGGTGCAGCTATTGTCGCAGCTGTAGCGTAATTACCACCATAATTTGTCACAGTCGCACCGCTTACACTTTGCGCTACGACTTGATATGACAGGCTAATATTGGGCTGACTCATGTAACTGAAAGTATTGCAACCATTGGTTACCGTTGAGCTAGACAAGGCGTAACGATCGGGATAAAAGCGTCCAATTGTGCCGCTTGTAGTGAAGGCAGCGATATTACCAACTCCTAAATAATCACTGTCCGTTAGCTCTGGTCGCATAGTGATACTGCCCACCTGATCCCAAATAACACCCGAGTTAACCCAGGTACCCGTAGGAGTGGTTGCAGTAAAACTGGTACTTCCCGAAAGCGTATTCAATGTCCCGCCCACCGGATAAACAAGGCTAGCAGCAGCCAAGGTAATGTCACTTTCACTGGTGATTTCACTACCGAAATTTGGAGTTCTGTCGGAGAGTGCAGTGCCAGGCGATTTACGTGATTCGACTCTCACTTGAAATGGCGCGCCTGCAGCTACAAAACCTTCGGCGGTACCTGCCACAGTTGTTCCACCCGGATTAGCTCCACCAGAACTGGTTAACGCAGATTGAACGACGAGTGTATAAGGTTTTACAACAAAATCGTTGCTAGTGCCTACCAATGTGAAGGCCGGGTCGTTGGCTGTTGCTGGCCGTGTCAAACTGGCGTGTAAACGGATTTGACCAACATCTGAATAATTTAAGGGGATCGCGATAGTACCTTGGCTATTAAAATTTAAAGATACGGTTGTATAACTAATGGGCGCTGCAGCATTAGCATTACTTTGAATGGGTGAGCCATTTAAGGTTAGTGTTTGCCCAGCAATACAAGTGGTGGGATTTCTACATTGGTAGGCAAGCAATACGTCCTGAGCAGAGGTAAAACGTGCAGTACATGCGCCTGTACTAGTGTTACTTTGTATTGCCCGTAAAAATACAAGGCTATCTGTTATGCCTGCGATCTGCGTAGGAATATCTGCCACGACGGTAGCGTTGTTGCTAAATATAAATCCCGCAGTATTAAAAATAATAGGACAGCTGTTAGCTACGACGCAACTGGATGCACTAGTGCAGCATCTTCGCAAATTTGATGCAGCGATTGTCTCACCTGACAAGGTTACTGTTGTTGTTGAGCCATCAGCCGCAGCAGCGTTTTTTAATTTTGTTGTTGCTGTGCCAGACGCTAAAGTCAAAGTAGTGGCATTTAATGTCCCAGCCGATGTTGCTAAGGTTACATTACCGCTGATAGTCGTAGCGACAGTACAAGGCACAGCGCTATTTGCACAGGCGCGCACAGTAACATCAACCCCGACACACGCAACACCGCGATTCGCAACTTGTAATTCATAATGATCGACGACTGCTGCAGCACCGGAACAAAACGGGCTAAAGTTAGCACTCGCAAATGCTGATGGCTGATAATTCACTCTAACTTCATTACCCGTTGCAGTAAAATTATTCCCCGATACGGCGCCGTTAATCACTGACTGAAAACCAAAACTTACATTGCCACCACCATAAATAAACGCGCTTAAATTAACTTCGTTGGCGGACGTGATGGTTCCTGTGGCATAAATTAATAATTGGCTAGAACTGAAACTTGCAGTGGATGTTCTAAATCCTATATCGACATTACCATTTACAAATATTCGCGTTGACCCCGACGGACTTACGCGGCGCAGTATAGTTTCTTGCCCTAAAGTTAAATTGCCGTTAATCCAATAATCTCCTGATCGCAGCCATATCTCAGATCTTAAAGCAGTTGTAAAAGCTCGCGTTCTGTAAAGTCCAGCGTTATCGTTAAACCTTAATACCCCTTGTTGCGCGACTGTAGCTGTTCC
>JANPKH010000189.1:0-1700 GCA_031425935.1 Gammaproteobacteria bacterium
TCAGTGCTTCTATAATGCCCGCCGTCCGTGTATCTGGAGATAGTTGCGTTAATTTCTTACTTAGCCGTTCGCGCAATTTAAGCCAGCTTGGATGTGAGTGAACATTAGCTAAACGTTTGTTGTTTTTATTTTGTATATAACCGGTCCAGGAAATATGACGAGTTGCTAGAGTATTTACATAGTCAGAGCTTCCAGGATTTAAAAAATTGCGGGGTTTTTTTATTTTTACTGAAAACTGCCATCGTTGTCCGGCATGTATGGACGGGACTTTATTATACCAAGCTAATTGCACCAAACCTTGAGCTGGCTGTCCATTAAGAGTTTCAATGGCAAACGAGAATTGTGTTTTATTTGGATTTTGGATTGGAATGGACGCAATAGTTCCTTTGACGAGCGCTTTGGGTATTACAGGGGTATTGGGTAGGCCTTGTGGGGAAATAAACCATTGGTGAAGGAGGGCTAATATTAATCCCATAACAAAAAATAACATAATGGGAAATCGTGGGGTAATAAAAAAAACGAAAAGCGTGATTATTGGTAACAAAATATTGAAGGTATATACATAAAGTATACCCATTAAAAAGCAAAAAATTTCCATTAAATTCTTGAGTTGGACTTTCCATTGAGGCGAATAGTATGAAACTCATTGAGATAAGTAAAGCAGTATTTTATTGTGCAGCCCGTACTAGACGAAGATCGTAATACGGATCATATGCAGATAGTTCCCCGTATTACGACTTCGTCCTAATACGGGCTACAAAGTTATTTTGTTTTATTGTTTACTGGGCGCTTTCCAAAAGGTTTTCTTTCTGGTTTTTTCGCAACTACCGTAGTTTTTCCAACAGATCTTCTATTTTGTGGGAAGCTCCGTCTTGGTTGGGCAGTAGATGAGGTGGTTGGTAAACTGTGATTGGGTTCAAAATCTTCGATTTCTACTCGCTCTAGTTTACGTTTGATCAACTTTTCAATAGCATTGAGTTGGCCCACTTCATCAGCACTTACCAAAGAGACGGCAAAACCCGAAGCACCAGCTCGGCCCGTTCTACCGATTCGATGCACGTAATCTTCAGCAACTTGGGGTAAATCAAAATTCACAACACAGGGTAGTTGATCGATATCAATACCTCGAGCCGCGATGTCAGTCGCAACTAAAATATGAAGTTCACCCGATTTAAATTCAGCTAAAGCTTTAGTTCGTTGTGATTGTGATTTGTTACCGTGAATTGCCGCCGCATGAATGTGATCTTCGGCAAGTTGTTTTACCAACTTATTTGCGCCATGCTTGGTTCGTGAAAAAACGAGCGTTTGTCCCCATTTATTTTTATGGATTAAATGGCTAAGCAAGGAATGTTTACGACCTTTATCCACTGGATGAACGGTTTGCTTTACTGCAGTCGCAGTTGTGTTGCGCGGAGCAACATCAATTTCTACTGGCTGATTTAAAATTCCTTTAACCAGGGCTCTAATTTCTTCAGAGAACGTAGCTGAAAACATTAGGTTTTGTCGAGTTCTGGGTAATAATTTTATAATGCGCTTAATATCATGAATAAAACCCATGTCTAACATGCGATCCGCTTCATCAAGAACTAAGGTATCCACTTCATCTAATTGAATGGCGCGTTGTTGGTGTAAATCCATCAAACGACCAGGCGTTGCCACTAAAATCTCAACTCCACCACGTAATTTCATCATTTGTGGAC
>JANPKH010000190.1:0-2524 GCA_031425935.1 Gammaproteobacteria bacterium
GAATAGGTGATGAGCTCGAGCTGGGGCAGCATCGCGGTGCGGATCTGCTCGGAGAGCAGCTTGTGTTCCTCGTCCCAGCGGTCGGCGGTGATCTGACGCAGGTAGACGTGGCGCTCACGACGGCACTTGATCAACAAGCCGTGCGCCCGGTCCTCAGCGCGGTTGATCTTGAGGATCTGCTCGCAGAGCAGGATGGCGTCATCGTAATCGCGACGTTCGCGTGCCTTCTGGGCGCGTTTCAACATCGCATCGATACGATCACGTTCGATCTTCAAGCCGATGTCGCGCAGTTCCTGCTGACGATCACGAGCCTGATCGTTACGTGAGGCTGCGTCCTTCAGTTCCTGCTTTTCACGACGTTCACGGGCGATGCCGATCAGGCTTTCGACCTCACGTTCCTCGGCCTCACGGCTGGGATCGGCGAAGGGCAGACTTTCGAGACGGGTCAGGGCGAGGCTGAAGGCACGTTCGGCCTCCGCGAAGTCGCCGGCCTCCAACGCCTTCTTGCCCTCTTCCTTCTTGGCGCTGGCTTCGACGCGGAGCTGCTGCTGTTTGACGTGCAACTCATCCGCCGTGCGGTTGATCTGGACGGTGCGCGGATCGCGGCTGAGGCCGGCGATGGCCTGCGCCTGATCGAGCGCGGAGCGGTATTTGGCGTCTTGTGGCTGCCAGTCGACGGCGATGGTCAGGTCGCGGATGGCGTCATCCATGCGCCCTTCGCTCATCGCCTTCATACCACGGTCGTGGTAATAGTTCGCTGCTGCCGCGGCGCCCTGGCGCTCCGCCCCGCCAGAATCGGCATATTCCTTCAAGGCCTGATCAGCAGCCGGCGATGGTTTGTCTTCAGTCCAGGCCATGCCTGCGAGCGCCAACATGGTCGCCGTCAGTGCGGTGATGCGGGTGGTGTGGGCAAGGTGACGTGAGCTCACAGTTTCGCCTCCAGTTCAGCGTAGTTGATGATTTGGATATCAGCCAGCAGGTAGAGCTGGTAGCGGTCAGAATACCGTCCGCGTTTTCCGAAGAGCCGCCCCAGGAACGGGATGTGGCCGAGAAAGGGAATCTTGGTCGACATCGACTGCTCGATGAATTTGCCGAAACCGCCGACCAGGATGGTTCCACCATCGGGCACCATAATGTTGGTGGCCACCGAACGGATGAGAATGTTGGGCAACTCGATACCAAAGTTGTTGGTCACCAGCTGGCCGATGATGACGCCGTTGCCATTGCCACCGTTTTGATCGAAATCCAGCGGGATGAAACGCTGGGTGGTGATGGTTTCGTTCAGGACGTTTTGCAAGGAAGCGATCGCCGGCTTGAACTCCATCGTGACGTACTTGCCATCAGCACTCACATACGGCTTGATGTCGAGCACAGCCCCCAGATTCAAGACGCCGATATTGGGATCGAGCGTGCCATCGAGGGTTCCGGTCGCGGCTCCTGCCTCGTAGTCACCGATGTAGGCGTACTGGATCCCCATGAAGGTATTCGCACGAACGCCATTCATCGTCACCACTTCGGGGGCTTCCAGAATGGTGCCCTTGGAGTTTCGTTCGACCGCACTGACGATGGCAGAGGCCTGGGTCGCATTGACCAGCGTTGCCTGAAGATTGAGACCCGACGATGCGATGGCAGAGGCGTCTGGAATCGAGGCGGCGCTGGGAAGGTTGTTGATCAACGAACCCGAATGATCGAACTGATTGGTGAGGCGGTGATAGCCGTTCATGCTCGGATCGACCCGCATATGGGGAGCCGTGGCGGGCTGGAGCGGCAGTTGGAGCGGAGTCGGGTTGATCGCGGGATTCTGAAAGGCGTCGCTACGCCAGTCGACTCCGATCTCTTCCAGATAACCATCCTTGATCGTCAACCAGCGTGCGGTCACACGTACCAGCTGACTCTTCTGGTTGGCCTGAGAACGGATGAACTGCTGAATGAGAAGATGGGTGGAGGTCGGTGCCGTCACCAGCAGGGTGGTGCCGCGGATGGTGATCCCATACGCGTCATTGGTCCACATGCTCGGGTTCACAGCCTGTTGGATGTGATCAACCAAGTCCTCCGGAGAGATTGCCGGCGCCGCGTCATCTGTAGCTGGTGCTGCGAACAGGTTGAAACCCGCGCCTCCGCCTGCGCCGCCACCCGCGCCCGCGGCGGCACCGGCAAAGGCCAGTTGTTTACCGACCTGGTCTTTGGGAACGAAGAGCAACTCACTCACGTCGTAGATCGCCAACAGCGGCTTGGACTCTTGTTCGCCACCGATGTACACGGCACCACGGTCGACATACCAACGGGTGTTCGCCAGACGGCAGATCCATGAGAGGGTATGGCGGAAGGTGATGTCGTTGGCCTTGAGCGTCACGACCGCATCTCCGGCGGCTGCAACCGATGGATCGATGACGAGGTTGACGCCGGCCTGTTTGGCCAGGGCATTCAGAACCTCAATCGCATTCTGTTCGACTAGGTTGTAGCTCAGGCGGGTAGCCAACTTCTCGTTGAGAGCCTCCTCTACGGAGTCGAGCTTGACCGGTGC
>JANPKH010000191.1:0-11500 GCA_031425935.1 Gammaproteobacteria bacterium
AATCTTCGCTATTGAAAAATGAAGGTATTATCCGCAACCGTTTAAAAATTGACAGCGCAATTAAAAATGCACAAGCTTTATTAGCGATGAGAGAATCTGACGAAGATTTTAGTAAATTTTTATGGAGCTTTGTGGGTGGGCAGCCAAAGCAAAATGCGTGGAAAACACTGAGTGAAGCGCCAACGTCAACTGCCGAATCCGATGCCATGAGCAAAGCATTAAAGCAAAAAGGTTTTAATTTTGTTGGCACCACTATTTGCTATGCATTTATGCAAGCGACTGGGATGGTGAATGACCACATAATTGATTGCTACCGTTACAAAGAATGCGAAAAATTAGCGGGGAAATAGTCGCTAGGACTCAATCCTTTATCAAAAATCGTCATATCTTTCATTATCAAAACCATAGCATCTTCAAAAGATATCTCATCGCGCAATAGAATCCGTCCGTTGAAAATCAATTTCGATGCAGGTTAAAAATTGCCGACTTCATCACGATTCAATCAAGCAATTGGTTTAACATATTTTTAAATATCTAAACTGTGAGACAGCCACCAAAAGTAAACAGATCCGCGTGATAGTTTTCTACCTGAAGTCTCTGCTACAAAAAATAATTTTTCTGTGGCGCGTTAAGCCACCAATTTATTTCTAATGCCGATTTACCACGCCAGGTTCCATTTTGTGGTATGGGTGCATTTTCATTTTCAGCTAATGCAAAACCTTTGGCTAATATAAACCTCATACCTCTTATTTACAGCGAGAACACACTATGAAAATCTTTCGTATAAAGGCATTTATTTGTAAATCAGCAATATTATTTGGTGCAATACTTTTTCCTTTAATTTCTGGTTCAGCGCGAGCAGCTACAGTTGATTTACTCGTGCTTTACGATGCCCATTCCAATACATATTTTAACGGTGATGTACAAACAGCTATGCTCGGCTGGGTCAATCAAATGAATACGGCTTACAAAGACAGCCAGGTAGATATTCAATTGCGTCTGGTGGGCACTCGTCTTCATGAACAAACTGGCGCCAACATGAGCGAAGTACTTAGTAATCTGCGCGTAGACGCGACTGCCATCGCACTGCGCGACGAATTGGGTGCAGATTTCGTTTCGCAACTACATAAAACCGGGTCCTGTGGAATCGGGTATGTTAGTGTTAATAAAAGTTGGACCTGGAACGTATTGAGCCCCAATTGCGGCCCAATGGTAATGTCTCACGAGTTAGGCCATAACATGGGCTTACTTCACTCACGTCGTCAGGGGGACACGAGTGGCTCACGTTATCGTTACGGTTTAGGTTATGGAGTTGATAATGTTTTCTCGACAATTATGGCCTACCCTTCCGCTTTCAACACTTCACGCTTTAATCGCTTTTCCAACCCAAACATCGCGTGTCGTAACTTGCCTTGCGGCATTCCTGTGGGCCAGACTGAAGAAGCATATGCGGCGCTGGCGCTACACAACATACGCGACGAAATTGCAGTATTCAGACCCACCGCTGGAACATTACCGAGCAGCAGCGTTAGCAGTGTTCGGTCGAGCAGTGCAAGCAGTTTAAGACCTGCCAGCAGTACACCCAAAAGTAGCAGCGTTAGCATTCCCAAAAGCAGTAGCATCGCAAGTGTGGCCGCTAGCAGCCGAATTGCTAGCAGTAGCTCGAGTAACGCCACTTCTTTCAGCGTGACCATCGAAGCAGAAAACTTTTCAACTTACAGAGGTATATATACCCAAGTTACTAGCGATATTGGTGGCGGCTTAAACGTCGGCTGGATTGATCCCAATGATTGGATGCTTTACGAAAATATCACTATTCCAATGTCCGGCACTTATACGGTTGAATTCCGTGTAGCTAGCTTGAATGGTGGCGGCCAAATGGAATTTGATTTATTTGATCCCGTCACTGGCATCAAAACTTTATTCGTTTTAAATATTCCTAAAACAGGCAATTGGCAAAGTTGGACAACCATTTCCCAACAAGTGAACATTTCAGCAGGCACTTACAAATTTGGAATTTTCGCAAATACCGGTGGCTGGAATATTAACTGGTGGCGCATTAGAAAATAATTCTTTACCGTATTTAATAATAAAAGTGCGACCAAAAATTACTGTTGTGAATGAATGTTTACGATAAAAGTAATTTGCGGTCGCGATCAATTAGGTAAAGATTTTAGAGAGATTTCCAGCTATGAAAATTACTCCATATTATTGGATTCCAATCGCGCTAATAGGAGTAGTTTTAATAGCTTTTGTTGCTCAAAATTTCATGGGCGAGGATAGGAATAACGAACCTTCAGTTTCCGCAACAACGGAAAAAGCTACCACTGTTGCACCCGCATTAACGCAAGCAACTATGGAATCCCCAACACCTTCTTCTAAAAAGAAAGCGGATGATTTCATCCATCCCGAGCATCAAGAACGATTCAGTGCCATGCAAAAACGCAGACCAAATACAAGTTTTGATGTCGCAGCAATAGAAGCCACAATAAAACGCGAAAACCTATGGACCAATGCAAAGCAACCTGCCAAAGAGTTACCGCTACAACAGGAAGAGTTTACTGATGGACGTCAATTTATTAATTTTGATAGTTTAAAAATTGAAACACTTATGCCTGGTGACAACTTAAAAATTGCAATTGATGAATTTAAGCAGAACTACGAAGTTGTTATAGATCGAATAGAACAACACGATTATGAAAATATCAGTTGGCATGGACATATTGATGCCGGTGATGGCCAAACCTACAGTGTAAGCTTCACTCGCGGCGCAACGTTAACGGTAGCTGGAATAGATACCCCTGAAGGTAATTACGTATTACAAGCACATGGAAATAATGGTTGGATCGCTTCTAGCGGTTTACTCTTCAAAGTAGATCCTGAAGTGAATGATGTGGTCTACCCAACAGAAGAAGAATCTGCTCTTTGATACCGTATCTCTGCAAACACGCATTAAAATCATAGATTTATTTATCGCTATTCAGTATACATATCATGCAGATCGCCAATTGTCTGGTAATGGATACTGTGCGTCGCAATAGCTGTCCGCGATAACCTACCTAATTTAGTATTGCAGCTTGATTAAAACTTTGAGAGGACAAGATGGCACTTTTTACTCGGCAATCCTTGGCACATTCATTACTAGAAGCTAAAAAAATATTAACTGTTAGAAAAATCCTGATATTCAGTAACTTATCGTGTTTGGTATTTTTTTTATCTGCCTGCGGCGGCAACTCATCCAGTAACAACACTAAGGCTTCGTCGCCGGTAAACCAAGTATCCAGCACTCAAACTGGCATTAATTTTAGTTCGCCCGCTAGCAACCTAGAACCCAGCAGCCAAGCTGCCAGTACATCTTCAGCAGCGACTAGCGTAGCCGTTGGCCTTGATACTAAACCTTCCAATACTACGTGTCTCGCTCCAGCAACAGTCAGTACTGGGACAACTTCTGTAATAACCTGGCCAGCAACTTTTCCGTCCCTACCAAACATTGCGTCACCTGCAAGTATGTTTCAGCTACCCGGAGATAATAATAATTGGTATGTATTACGCCAGTCCGGAACGATTGTGCGCTTTGCTAATCAGGCAAGTGCCAATACCCTTGCAGTAGCGATGGATATAACCGACAGAGTAAATAAAGGCGGCAATGAAGCGGGCTTATTAGGTGCTGCAGTGCATCCACAGTTCGCGAGCAATCGCTATGTTTTCCTTTTCTATACCGGCAGCAATTCCTCTGCAAATAGTGGGCTTGAAACTCGTATTGCGCGTTACACGGTTAAAAGCGACGGCACATTTGATAATTCATCTGAACTTATGATCATGCGTATTCCTCGCCCATACGGCAATCATCAAGGCGGAGAGCTAGCATTTGGTAAAGATGGTTATCTTTATATTGCATCAGGAGATGGCGGCTCAGGTGGCGATCCGCAGGAATATGGACAAAATTTAAATACCCTCCTCGGGAAAATTTTGCGCATAGACGTTAACAACACAATTACCGGTCGCAACTACGCTATCCCTAGCGACAATCCTTACGTAGGCACCGCAAATGCCCGCGAGGAAATTTGGGCTTGGGGCTTACGTAATCCCTGGCGGTTTAGCTTTGATAAAGAGAACGGTGAATTGTGGGCAGGGGATGTGGGCCAAAACGCATGGGAAGAAATTAACCTGATTACTAAAGGTGGTAACTACGGCTGGGGCGATATGGAAGGCGATAGCTGTTTTAGCGGAAGGTCAAACTGCTCAACTGCGAACAAAATTAAGCCGCTTTACTCCATCAGCCAAAGCACTGGTGCCTGCTCAGTCATTGGCGGCTACGTATACCGCGGCACCACTTATCCCGGCGCTTTTGGTAAATATTTTTTCACCGATTATTGTGTGAACACCATGTACTCCATCACTCGTAATACAAGCAACACACCTAGTGTTGTTAATCACGGTGCTGTAGCCACGAACGTTGTGTCGTTTGCTCAAGACAATCAGGGGGAGCTTTATGCCATAGGCCAAGGTTCTGGTATCGGCAAACAAATTTATAAAATGCATGCGACAGGTTCAGGTCAACAACCCGGTGTTATGCCCGGTAATCTTTCAGCAACGGGCTGCGTTAGCACTTCCAATATCCAGCAACCGGCAACCGGATTAATTCCCTATGATGTTGAAAGTGAACTCTGGTCAGACGGTGCCGCCAAGGAGCGATATCTAGCAATACCCAATAACACGCAAATTGAAGTTAACCCGAGTGGAGATTTCAACTTTCCGGTTGGTAGTGTATTAGTAAAGCATTTTAAACTTGATAATCGCTTTATAGAAACGCGCTTATTTGCGCGTGGAGAACTTGGCTGGCAGGGCTTTAGTTATGAATGGCGAGATGACCAAACAGACGCAACTCTTTTACCAGACAGTAAAGATAAAATTATTGGCGATGTTAGTTGGCACTTTCCAAGCCGCGGCCAGTGCTTAACTTGTCATACAGCTGCGGCGGGCTTTACGCTTGGGGCAGAAACATTACAGCTTAATAGCAATTTTACTTATTTAACGACTGGCACGGTCGCCAATCAGCTCAACACCTTGCAGCATATTGGGCTCTTTGATGCCCCTTTAAGCACATCACAAAAAGCTAATAAACTTTATGCACTCACCGATAGCCAAGCGAGTGTGCAACAACGTGCACGCAGTTATTTGCACAGCAACTGCAGCAATTGCCACCAACCTGGTGGGACTGCACAGGGAAATATTGATTTTCGCTACAACACTCCGCTCGCGGACATGCACATTTGCGATGTTGCACCCTCTTCAGGTAACTTGGGTATTACCAACGCGCGCATAGTCGCTGTTGCCGCGCCAGCACGCTCCGTACTCCTTACCCGCATGAAAGTCACTGACGACACGCAAATGCCGCCTTTGGGGCGCACTATTATCGATAACGCAGCCGTACAAATTATCAGTGACTGGATTACCAACCTCAGTAACTGTAATGAGCAAATATAATTAGCGCATCCTAGCCTCTTAACCGCTACGTAATTCCCTGCTTTATTATTTTTTCTCCATCGTTTATTTTTTCTGTCGTTTATTTTAATGTTCTCCGCCGCTAAGCTTGCTAAAATCCGCTTGCCTATCAATACCCGTAGCAGTACCAATAGCCAATAACTAAAAAATTATCGTCTTCACGCAAAACTATACGAGTAAATATTGCGTAGAAACTCACTATGAGCACTACAAAAAACCACGACTATGTCCCCCATACCCAAGCAATGAGTTCTTATGAAAAACTTGTATCTCGCGCAAACCGATAACACCGAAGCTTTATTTCACAAAACTCAACCTGAAGCGCTAACTACCGGCGTATTAATTACCAACTTGGGCACACCTGATGCGCCTACAGCGAAAGCATTGCGAGCCTATCTAGCAGAATTTTTAGCTGACCCACGCGTGATCGAAATACCAAAACTTATTTGGTGGCTGATTTTGCACGGTATTATTTTACGCACACGCCCAAAAAAATCTGCTGCGAAATATCAAGCAATTTGGACAGCCGAGGGCTCGCCCTTACTCGCCATTGCCAAACGTCAGGAAGCGGCAATTCAAAAACAGTTAGGTGATACAGCACTCGTAAAATTAGGCATGCGTTATGGTAACCCTTCAATCACGCAAGCTTTACGCGAGTTTCAACAACTGGGTGTGCGTAAAATAATTGTACTTCCGCTTTACCCACAATATGCAGCTGCAACCACAGGCTCTACTTTTGACGCAGTGGCTAAAGAGATAAGCAAATGGCGGTGGGTACCAGAATTAACTTTCATCAACAGTTATTGTGACAATACCCATTACATTGCGGCACTAGCAAATTCAGTTCGCGAACATATTGATGCTCATGGAAAACCACAAAAAATTATTTTCTCATATCACGGCACACCAAAACGTAGCTTGGATTTAGGCGACCCCTATTATTGCCTATGCCAAAAGACTACTCGTTTGGTGCAAGAAAAATTGGGCTTAACAAAAGAGGAGTGCCTAACCACCTATCAATCACGCTTTGGTTACGCAGAATGGCTAAAACCATACACCGATGAAACATTGAAAACGCTGCCACAAAACAATATTAAGAATATTGCCATATTGTCACCAGCTTTTAGCGCAGACTGTTTAGAAACACTGGAAGAATTAGCGGATGAAAATCGTGAGGTTTTTTTACATGCGGGCGGCGAAACATACCATTACATACCAGCACTGAATGATCGTGAAGACCATATCGAAGCGCTAATAGAAATTATAAAAGCAAAAATCTAATCGCAAAGCCTTAAGTATTATCACTGAAAAACGCACATGGCCTGAGCAAAAAAAATCTAATACTAAAGGGCATATTGCTGTTTGGCAGCGAACATGCCCTTATGTAAACATTAAAACTTATCCAAAAACTTTTCTAACATCAAATTTTCTGAAAGTTAAAATTGCCGCAATACCAAAAATTAACAGCAGCCCCGAGCTGGGTTCCGGCACCGAACTTAATCTAACATTTCCATTTTCATAGGAAGCATAACTCGCACGATACTCCGGGCTATCGAAAGCAGCGTAGGGATCATAAACAATAAGATGCAAGGTGGAACCATTGAACTCCAAATTCTCCAACGAACTACCAATTGTGGAGGATAGCTCGTCACCTAGATAAAGAGAAAACGCGTTTATCTTCCCTAATGCCATATCAAAAATATTTCCCGTGGCTTTCAAATAGCTTCGCCCAGAATATGCGGTGCTGAATTCAATTGGCTGGGTGATATCAATGTTGTAATGGGTACCGCGCAGAAACATATGACCACTTTGAATCGGATCTCTAAACAACCCAACATTTGGATCAGGATTTTCATCGACAGTTGCAGTATCAAAAATGAAAGAGACAAAACCACTGGTATCAACCGGAAAATTGGTAGGTGAAACAGGAGCGTAGAATTGCTCATACTGCAGATGAATTAATGCCGCCGACGATTGATGCGACAGCAACAATAAAAACATGAAAACAAGATTAAATTTTTTCATATAAACATCCTATTTAACATTAAAACACGATCACGGATCGATTTTTACTTTATTCCTTCTTACCTAACTGAAAAATCATAAAGCACTTTTATCGTATCTTTAATATTTTAGTAATACTAGTGAAACCTTTATAATAATTCTTCATGAGATTGAGAACGCGCAGAGGTTTCTACATCGGGCTGGTTTTATCTAAAGTAAAATATTTTTTTGTTTTAATTTTGTAATGCTCTTTATGCAGCTCTAACATCTTTAGATAAACTTTATTATTCTTTGTTTTTTGCCATACCGCATAAAATATAGCGGCACTTTCCGCCTTGATTAAATCTATATCTTTGGGTAGCTCAGCTCGTCCATGCGCACCGCTTTGCGATTTTTTGTCATCTGGCACTGGCCCATCATATTTTTTTCCGCTTTTATGGTTTGCATAGCGGCGGCTACGGGTATAACCCATTTGCAAGAATTTACGCGCCATATCCATACCTACAAAATCTTTTTCTTTTTTGTAGTGTAAAAAAATCTGATAAATTTTTTGTGGTGATGCGTGTGCAATTTCTGGAGTTTTAAATTTCCAATAAGGTAATATTTCGCTTTTGTAGGGCTCGACTAACAATACGCCTTGCTCCCCTATACCTGTTCGATAGAGTTCTGGGTGCTCCCGTAAATTTAAATTTTTGTAATCAAGCGAGTAATCAAATTTAGCAAAGGGCATAATTTTATCCTGGCTATAAAAAAAAGGGCCGATTCTTTCGAATCGACCCTCTCGTTTAATCTTTTGTTCCTATTTAATCTTTTGTTCCCATTTAATCTTATTCCTGGTTAATCTTTCAAAAATTTCTTCACTCCTTCAAACCACCTTGACTGCTTCGGTGAATATTTTCCACCTTTCATGGTCGCTTGAAAATCTCGCAGCAATTCTTTTTGCTTGCCAGTGAGATTGACTGGCGTCTCAACCACAACTCTACACAACAAATCACCTTGTGCGCCACCACGTACTGGCGTTACGCCCTTACCACGCAATTTAAACAATTTACCAGTTTGGGTTTCAGGTGGAATTTTTAAATTTACACGGCCATCCAATGTGGGCACTTCTAGTTCGCCACCGAGGGCAGCGTCTACAAAATCCATTGGCACTTCACAATACAAATCGGCGCCTTCACGTTTAAAAATACTATGCTCGCGAACATTAACTTGCACATATAAATCACCTGCTGGGCCGCCGTCTGCCCCGGCCTCACCTTCGCCAGTAAGGCGAATACGATCACCGGTGTCCACCCCCGCTGGCACTTTTACCGCAAGCGTTTTGGTTTCCTCTACGCGACCCTGACCGTGACACGGCTTACAAGGATCAGAAATGATACTGCCTCGCCCACGACAGCTCGGGCAAGTTTGTTGCACCGAGAAAAAACCTTGTTGCATGCGCACTTGGCCATGACCACCACAGGTAGTACAAGTCACTGGCTTGCTGCCAGCTTTGGCGCCCGAACCACTGCAAACTTTGCACGAAACAAGTGTAGGTACTTTGATTTGCGTGCTAGTGCCTTTTACCGCTTCTTCTAAGGTTAAATCGAGATTGTAACGCAAGTCAGAACCACGACTTGGACCACCGCGACCACGACTACCACCACCAAAAATATCACCAAATACATCGCCAAAAATATCGCTGAAATTACCAGCGCCACCCATACCAGCTTGCTGCTCTACCCCAGCATGACCATGACGATCATATGCCGCGCGTTTTTGATCGTCAGATAATATTTCATAAGCTTCATTTGCTTCTTTGAATTTATCTTCTGCGGTTTTATCATCAGGGTTGCGATCTGGATGGTGTTTCATCGCAACACGACGATAAGCTTTTTTTAATTCTGCCGCGTCTACACCGCGTTCAACCCCAAGAATTTCGTAATAGTCACGCTTTGCCATGCTTACACCAGTTACTGAATGGTTGATTTATTTGACAACCATTGCAAAAAATAAAATTGATTCTTCTGACATGACAAATGCGGGCAAGCCCGCATTTGTTGTTTGCATTTTTTAGGCGCAGCAAGCCGCGCCCAAAAAATTATTTATTTTCTTTCACTTCTTCAAACTCAGCATCTACCGCGCCGTCGTCAGCCGCCTTGCTTGAACTACCACCTTCTGCACCACCAGAACCTTGTGCGCCAGCTGCTTGCTGTTCCGCATAAAGTTTTTGCGCAAGAGAGCTGGAAGCTTCTGTTAGCTTGGTAGTAGCCGCTTCAATTTTACCGATGTCTTCGCCTTTCACTACGGCAAGAGCTTCTTTGATAGCGTCTTCGATTGCAGATTTTTCATCTGCGGTAGCTTTATCGCCTGCTTCCTTCAACGTTTTTTCAGTTGCATGAATTAGACCTTCAAGCGTATTACGTGCAGCGACTGTTTCGGTAAATTTACGATCTGCTTCAGCATTGGCTTCGGCATCTTTTACCATCTTGTCAATTTCTGCATCGCTCAAACCAGAAGAGGCCTTAATTACAATGGATTGTTGTTTGCCAGTGGCCTTGTCTTTCGCACTCACATTCAAAATACCATTAGCATCAATATCAAAAGTTACTTCAATTTGTGGCATGCCGCGTTGCGCAGGTGGAATGTCACTTAAATCAAAACGACCTAATGATTTATTTTGTGATGCTTGTTTGCGCTCACCCTGAACCACATGAATTGTCACAGCGGATTGATTGTCGTCTGCGGTTGAAAATATTTGCGATTTCTTTGTAGGGATAGTGGTATTTTTGTCGATCAATGAAGTTGCAACACCACCCATAGTTTCGATACCCAGAGTTAACGGGGTTACGTCCAACAACAACACGTCTTTTACATCACCAGACAATACTGCACCTTGAATAGCAGCGCCTATGGCTACTGCTTCATCTGGATTCACATCTTTACGTGGCTCTTTACCAAAGAAATCAGCAACCGCTTTTTGCACCATTGGCATACGAGTTTGACCACCAACGAGAATGATGTCGGTGATTGCGCTAAGTGCAATACCAGAATCCTTAATGGCCATCTTCACCGGTTCCATAGTGCGGGTAACTAAATCTTCAACTAAAGATTCTAATTTAGCGCGAGTTAACTTCATCACCAAATGTTTTGGGCCGGTGTTATCAGCAGTGATGTAGGGCAAGTTAATGTCAGTTTGTTGGCTGGATGACAATTCAATTTTTGCTTTTTCTGCCGCTTCTTTTAAGCGTTGCAAAGCTACAGCATCATGATGCAAATCAATACCAGATTCTTTCTTGAAAACTTCAGCGAGATGTTCGATCAAACGCATATCGAAATCTTCACCACCGAGGAAGGTATCACCGTTGGTAGAAAGCACCTCAAATTGATGTTCGCCATCAACGTCGGCAATTTCAATAATCGAGATATCAAAAGTACCGCCACCCAAATCGTAAACTGCGATAGTGCGATCGCCTACGCCTTTATCCAAACCATAAGCAAGTGCTGCAGCAGTAGGTTCGTTAATAATGCGCTTTACATCCAAGCCGGCGATACGGCCAGCATCTTTGGTAGCTTGACGTTGTGAATCATTAAAATAAGCGGGTACAGTAATAACAGCTTCTGTCACAGCTTCGCCGAGATAATCTTCAGCAGTTTTTTTCATTTTTTTCAAAACTTCTGCAGAAATTTGTGGCGGAGCACGCTTCTCGCCTTTCACTTCTACCCATGCATCACCGTTATCAGCAGCGATGATTTTGTAAGGCACCATCTTAATATCTTTTTGCACAACTTCATCTTTGAACTTACGACCAATCAAACGCTTTACCGCGTATAAGGTATTGTGCGGGTTAGTTACAGATTGACGCTTTGCCGACTGACCAACCAGAATTTCGTTGTCATTTGTAAATGCGATAATTGATGGCGTAGTGCGATCACCTTCCGCATTTTCAATTACTTTTGGCTTGCCGCCTTCTAGTATAGATACACAAGAATTGGTAGTTCCCAAGTCAAT
>JANPKH010000192.1:0-28689 GCA_031425935.1 Gammaproteobacteria bacterium
CTAACAAGAAAAAATGTATTTAAATACTCTGTCCGTTTCTTAATGCCGTAACATGCCAGCCCTAAAAAAAATACAATCGCACTCATTAAAGATACAACTTGCAAAAAAGTATAGGTTTTAAACGGCGAATACAGTATAGAAATCATCAGCATCATAAAGTAACATATGACAAGCCATTGCTTTTTTATTAAATGCCAATTGTATTTTGTTAGCAATAATACTACCCCAACAATAAGCATACCAACCTGAGTAAAACCTCTCAGCAAAAATGAATCCCCAATAAAAGTTACATCTTTGGCAACCATGGCAAATACAAAAGTTATTATTACAAAATTCATTTTATTTTCATTTTTTAGGGTTCAGATAAAGAACATGACTTTGTGTTAATGTTTTTCGGTGATATATCGCTATTCCATCATTACCAATAGTTTCATCTATTTTTGTAATGATTTCTCCAAGCACGGCAGCTTCCCTTGGTACAAACTTATTTGAAACCTTGTCATAGGTCGAAATAATTGGAATAACTTTACCCTGTACAACCTTTTTCTTTACTAAAGCCATTATTTCAAAATCAATATTGCGCGAATAATTCATAGAAAAAACTACGTCAACCAACCCATTATTTAACCAACCCACACTTTCCTGCCCTTGACGCTGAAGCTCTTTATTCAAAGGAATTGCATCTACGCTAATTTTTACCGACTTATTAACAGCATTTCTTATCCTTTTCAAAATGTCAGTAACAGCATAGTTATTCCAGCTGGATATAGATTCTGAAAAATCAGAAGCATTACTCGGTCGAGAAAATTCTGTTAGCAAATCTTTTTTATATTGTTGCTTAAATTCTTGCTTACATTTTTCTGTTAAACATATATCGATTGAACGAATATAATCTAAATTAACATCTTCCAACTGATAATCATTAATTGCTTCAATAATCAAATTGGATATGAAAGCTCGAAACTGCGCGTTGTGCACATTAAAGGCTCCTTCAGTACCTGCATCGGCATATTCAGGTAAAATATCCGATTCTCGTAGAACTACAGTAAACCACGGAATAATTTTTATTCCTTTTTTCTTTGCTTGTAATAGTAAATATCTTAATGGATCATCGCCTGTATCTATTCTGGATTTCACAAGCGGATCATAAATCCCTTTGCTATTTTTAAAATAAGCACCTTTCCCATGCCAAACGCAAGGTATAAACACGTTAAAGTTACTAGCCTCCACTTCAGCAAGCACTTCATCAGTATTTTTTTTACTAAGCGCCCAATAAATATCTTCATCAAATAATATACGCTGTGTAAAATGTCTAAAATATGCGCTAGGAGCACTTGGTAGAGCCTCGATATTCTTGTACATATTTTTTGTAGCGCTGTATAAAGCATTAATTTCCGTCCAGCTCAATGCTGAAGAATGATAGAACAATCCGCTGCTCATACCCTGAGCGGATCTTTGTGCAGGATTGTCAGTTAGCTCATCTGAAAACTGGGAAGTTACTTCAGTAGACCTTTTCAGTTTTATATTTGTTTTGTTTTCAACATAAAACTGGCCATCAATATAAATTTGACAAAAGCTCTGTTGATTAAATTGACCCCAAGTTACAGCAATAAATACCCATCTATTGCTAGGAAATAAAAAGTTATTAATATGGCAAAATGCATACTGCTTGTTATCTAATACAAAATAAAATCCTTTGCTATTTTTGTGTTCCCACCAACCATCTGACAACACCATGTAGGACGATTCTTTGTTATCTTTATCCCACCGGGCGCTCATCAAAGCACGCGATGATGATGATTTATCTAGATGAACCCAACCAAACAGAGTACCTTTCACATTGTTTAATTTAATATTATCTTTAAGAGGAACAATCGGTTTAGCAGGATTGGATAACTGTAATTTCAATTCACTTTTACTGTTTATAGGCTCGCCAGTGCCTTTTACGTTGTTTACTTTAATATTAAGAGGAGGTGTCGGTTTAGTCGAATCGGATAACTGTAATATTAATTCACCACTACTGCTTATAGACTCTGCATTGCAAAAAGATACAACGATGCTAGTTAACCCTACAAAAATGCAATAAAGTAATTTGAATGTCATAGGTAGCCTTTAGCAAAAATTTATATCACCAATTATGAGATATTTGCGTTTCTTTCAATCCTATTCAAAGCCCCAATTTTTCTGGTTTTGACCACATCCAAAACTATATCGCCACCTATGAGCTCGCGATCAAGTGCGTAGCCATAGACTAATGCGTTATCACACAGCACGTTGATTAATCGCGGTATCCCACCTGAATATTTGTAAATTTGCTCTATGGCCAGCTGATCAAAAATTTCACGATCACAATTCGCGGTGTGGACTCTATGGTTTATATAGGCATTTGTTTCAACTAAACTTAACGCCTCAAGATGATATTCAACAGACACACGTTGTGCTAACTGCGTTAAGTTCGGCTTAAGCAATGTGGTTAATAATTCCGGTTGGCCAACCAAAATTATTTGCAACAGAAGATCGCCACCTGAATTGATATTCATTAATAATCGCAATTCTTCAAGCGTGGTATCGCTCATGTTTTGAGCTTCATCCACAATCAACAATACCCTTTTACCCTCTGAATACTGTTTGATAATGTAATGTTGAATTTCTCGATAGAGTTTTGCTTTATCCTGATCGCTGTATTCAATATTAAACGCGGTTGCTATCCAGGTAGGTAAATCACCTAATGACTCGTGCGTGTTATCTATGAGGCCGACAACAATTTCTTGATAATTAATTTTTTTTAGTAGATAGCGTAATAGTGTGGTTTTTCCGCTGCCGATTTCGCCAGTAATAACAGTTAGACCAGTTTGTTCGTAAACGCCGTATTCGAGCAAACTATAAGCCAATTTATGCTTTTCCGAAAAGTGCATAAACTCCGGGTTCGGAATAAGATTAAATGGCTTTTGGGTAAAACCGTAATATTTTAAATACATATTTTAACTCTATTGCATTTTGCTAATTGCGACATAACTGCTGTCATACTCGCCAGCGACTACCTTCTGCACTTACTTTTTTAACGATGCTTATTAATCACAGTACCCAGAATATTTGTACCTTCAAGCAGCTTCATGGCTTGTTTTAATTCACCCTCACTTGCACCACCATCTTCCAATACAAGCAATACTGCATCCGCATGCGGTGCAAATACCAAGGCATCGTCGCTGGTAAGTAGCGCAGGTAAGTCATAAATAATAAGACGATCCGCATAACGTCCTTTTAGCTCTGCTTGCATAGTTTGCATTTGTGGCGAAGAGAGTATTTCTGATGTTTGATGCCCTTGCGGTGTACCCGGCGCTATTACAAGGCGGTTGTAACCAGGATTAATTAAAATGTCTTCCAACTCAATTTTATTCATAACACAATCAGCTATCCCATGCTCCACCGACTCAACACCTAAAGCCGCCGCCACTCCAGGATTTCTCAAATCGAGATCTACTAAGAGCACTGTCTGATTAACTTCTTGCGATAAACTTATTGCTAAATTAAGTGCGGTTAATGTTTTTCCATTACCGGCAGTCGGGCTGGTTATTGCAAGCGTTTGCCAAGCTTCCGCGCGCATTTTTTTTAATACTTGCGAACGTAGGTTACGATAAGGCTCTGAACGTGGGTCATGGGCAAAGCCGGCAAAAATATTGCGCTCTTTCAGTTCCGCATCTGAAATGGTTATACGCCGCGTTTTAGAATATTCAACATCAACGGATGAATTATAACTATTACGCTGATGCTCTTTTTTAACAGAAAGCTGTGCATTTGAAATAGGATAACTTGCGTTATCCAATTCCGTTTTCTGCCCAATAGCACCTTCACGCTCACTACGTGCTTTTTCAATGGCTCGCTGAATATGTTCCATAATATCTTTCTATTAATTAAGGCCAAGTTTATGCAACAAAAGAAACCAAGTTACATCCAAGGGTTTTACGAAAAAATTAAACAATACAAGTAAAATTATGCCTAACAAGAATAGCCCTGCCACTATCCACAAAGTCGATTTTTTGCGCGCACTTTCGTCTATGGGTACTTCATAAAAAGGTACCAGTACCAAAGCAGGAATACCCGTGATAGCTGCTATAGATTTTTCACCATAAACTTTTGCATCCAGTGTTTCTGCAATAATTCCAGCCACTACACCGAAGCCAATGGCTAATACCAACGCTATAAATACAATTGCAATTCTATTAGGGCTCAATGGCTCTTCAGGAATTTCAGGTGGTTGAATCAGCGTAAACCGCTCACCTTTTCGCTCTTGCTCAAGGCTCTTACCTAACTCGGCTTGCATTTGCTTTTCACTAATTTCGCGATATTTTAACCGCGTATTATCATAATCTCTTAGCAACACCTGATAGTCTCTTTCTACCGACGGAGCCTTAAGCAGCAGCTGCTCGTTTTTCATAATATTATCGTTAAGCGCTCGCGATTTTGTTACCAGTGAAGCAATTTCACTCTCTACAGATTTAAGTTGTGTGTCCAGCAATACATACGATGGATTGTCTGGAATTAATTCTGGGGTATTTCGGTTTGCGCCTTTTAGCTCACGCTCCAATGTTTCTACTACTTCAGTTAATTTTTTAATTTCCGGGTGTTCACTTGTGTATCTTCCCTGAGCTTGAGTGAGCTGATCTCTAGCAAGTTGAAGTTGTTTACCAATATCTTTAGCATCATTATTGGTACCTTGAGTTTCCAACAAAGTATTAATTTCTCGATTCAACCTTACTAAATCTGGGTGATCACTGTTGTAGATTGCAGCTTTACGTCGGTATTCAGATTGCAAGGATTTCAACCTATCGGAATCGCTTAGCACAGCCCTTCCGTCTGGCAAAATTGTGGGTGCTGATGGATTCAATTGCGCCAATTGTGAAGCCAATTCAATTTTCCGAGTTTCAAGGTCCTGGACACGAGTTCGAATTTCAATTAATTCATGTTCACTACGATCAAGCCTACTTAAGTTATAACCATTAAGCTCCGGTAAGCTGCCTTTATTTTGTTCTTTAAATGTTGAAAGTTTGCTTTCAAGATCTTTTAATACAGTGTCCAGAGACTTTAATTCGCTAGATAAAAAATCTGAAGTACTATTAGATTGCTCCGTACGCCCTCTTAAGTTTTCATTTAAATATAAGGTAATCAGCTCATTAGTAACCTTGTGAACTTTTTGCGCCTCATCACCATCAAATGCCAATTTAAATGCAATGACCGCTTTAGTGGGATTACCGCTACGCGGATCTATAACATCAGCACTGATCGGCTCAACTAAAACATTGTCTCTGAAATCTTTTGATATTTCTGAGCGAGTAAGCCGATTGAATTCTCTTTCACTATACAATTCAAAACGCTGCACCACTGACATAATATTTCCGGTTGTCATGATACGTTGTTTTATTTCTTCAATACGTTGCACGGCATAACTGGTAATAGTGGAGCGAATTAAATCCGGCGGTATATCTTGTGACTCAATAAGAATAACGGCAGTAGAACGATAAGTTGCTGGCCACAATACAGCAGCGAGAAGACCCACTACAAATACAACAGCTGCAGTAATTAACATAATTCGTTTACGACGCCTTGCCAGTGCCAAATAATCAGACAGGGACTTACTTACTTCTTCGTCAGTTTCAATATTCATTGTATTTGCTCTTTATACTTACCATGTCCATTCTCTTGGTGTGTAGCTGACTGCTAACACTCCCACTAATGCGTTTGCAGCAATCGCGATATTTTCATTAGCTTTCTGATACCTGTAGCTAATTGAGGCAGAGGCCACCAAAGTATTACTAAATCTGTAGCCATATTTTATGGTGCCTTGAAAAATATTTCTGTCCACCGTTGATGAATTAATAATTTTTTCGTCTATTGTTAATAAATTTTGAGCCATAAAATCCACCTCTATCCAATCAATTTCTGACAGTGGTTTTCTTATCGAAAAATCCAGCCCTTCTATTCTCAACAATGAACCGGTACTACTTGGTTGTATTTTTCTCGATAACGTGAGACCGACTGTAGATGCTTCTAACTGATAGGTGAAATTCATATGAGTAGTTACAAGCTTCGAATCGCTGCGAGTAGATCGCTTACCGCCAAAAACAACTTCTTGATCGATTGGTGAACCGTACTGAACCAACAATTCAGGAATTTTAATCTCTTGTACTGTCTCAATATTAGTAACACCAGCAGCTAATGAAAACTTTAACTGTTTTTGGATATTCCACTTAAGTCCTGCTTGTAATCCAGAAGAGTCTGTGGCGTTAACCGCACTACCGAGTGGAAGAGTTTCAGTAGCACAAGCCATTTCTGATATTAATAATGAATTTGGTGGGCACAACAAGTAACCTTGAACAGATTGTGGCACTATATAAAAATTTCCTGTGAACCTGGATTCATATTGCGATAGTAATAACACGGTATAAATACTTAGGCGATCAGTTAAATCACCCTGCCAACTTGCTTCAAGACCATCATTTTTTAAATCTGCATAAGCACTACTTTCATATTTGATAGTTTGCATTGAGCCATTAAGGGAAATTAAATTCCTTTGCGTAAGCTGATATTGCCACGCCGCAGTTGTTGTATTAATTTGCTGATTAGTTGAACCAATATTGCCGGAATCTTTGAACTCAGAAACTCTGGTGGATTGACGTGTAGCATCGTAACCAAAATTTAGTGTTGTACGTTCCATGATTCGTTGGTAATTGACGGAGTAAGCGGGATTATCGACGTTGTATTGTGAATAATTATATCGCTCGATCGAATCTTGCAAATCAGCCGAAAACTTTTCAAAACCATCATCGTGCCTATAGCTAATTTTTGGTTTCAAATACGACCCTGAAAGTGTTTGTTGACTAGTGGAGCTCATTAAGTAATTGTCATCTTCGTATTGCTGAGCCGTTAAAGAAGTACCTAAATAGTTTTCTGCAGCCACTACAATTGCTGAGGTAAATGGAGATACAACCACCGTTACAAATAGGCTAGAAAATAATATTTCCACAGCTTTTGACAGGCCAGGCGATATACTAGGCGCGCTGGACGTGTCCAATATATTCATGGAACTATTACCACATCACCACTTTGTATAAGAATGTTATCTTCCAGATTTTTACCGTTTTCTATTTTCCCGTAATTAAAACTTATCGCTTTTTGTGTACCGTCTTGATCACGACGTAGCACTTTGATATCGCTTTCTTTGGCAAAAGTTGTAGTACCGCCAGCCAAGGCCAAAGCTTGAGTAACATCTAACTTCCCTAAAATAACAAACTGCCCCGGACGCATAACTTTTCCCAACACAAATACGGTATTGCCACTCAACTGCATAATGGAAACTGTGACTACCGGCTTATCTATTAAAATGCTCGACAGTCGCGAGGATAATTCATCTTTTACGGCAGCTATGGATTTCCCGGCAACGACTACTTCACCCACAATAGGAATGCTGATACGCCCATCTGGCCTTACCAATACCTCCTTTTGACTTACGTTATCTTCATTCCATACATGAACTGACAATACATCCCCAGAGTTAATTTTGTATTGCTCAGGCTCTATAACTTCTGCTGTTATGCCATAGGAGGCATAGAGACTTAATATCACAACGAGCGTCAATCTTAGAATGTACATTAGGTGTTCCTGTTATTACCCGGTGCATCGTGCGCTGCTATTAACTCGACAACAAATGCGTTGGCTTAATAATGGAGCAGTCCACAAAAAAATAACTGTTAGTCGAGTGCCCGAAATTACGGGCCTGCACGACGGCTATAGCGCATGTTATGACACAGTTATTACAAATAAATGACTAAATATTAACTCTCTATGCACCTCATACCATGGGCTATGTATACATCTACCCCTCCGCGCGCGCGCGCCTCACTCGGCTGTAACACCTAAAGTCACCAATTCTTTTTGGAGCAAAATCATGCTGTTACAGGCTTCAAAAAACATAATTGCAATTAAAACGTATTACAAAAAAAGACCTTTGTAATAATTAATAAATATATTCTTCATATATCCTTATTCATTATGTAATAAACAAGGAATATAAATAACCTACCTTGTAAACACAAAATAATTAACTTACAAAATTGGGGGATAGGAATGGAAAACAACATGAAAAATATTTCTGTGCGATTAACGTACGTAGATATTCAACGAATCAAGGAGCTTTCCACACGTCTTGGCATAAGAGAATCGGATCTATTCAGATTTTCAGTGAAAAATATTTTGGAAAAGCTTGTTTTATTGAACGACAAGAATGTGAAGGGAGCGGACTTAATTCCGATATGGCTAGAGTGCGGTGATTTTTTAATGGACCATTTTGATTTGGACATTAATAAGCTGAATGAGATCTTTAATCTCAATGTTACTGAACCTAATCAAAGAATTGATATGGCAGATATTGAACTTATGGCTATGTCAAAGCTAAACCCAATTTACATGATTAAAAAACTTTCCTCATTATGTAAAAAGCAGATAGACCCAAGTCGCGCAAATGAGGTTTTCCGGGAATACCTTTACAGTAAATATATTCTTGGGTCGCGTAACGAAAACGAGCTAAACACCATGTTAGCTACAGCATAAACACCAAAAAAACGTAACCAGTATTCTACAAACCATACTTTTTCAAACATTAATCTTAAAAACCCTTTAAAGGAGCTCCACATGAACATCAAAAACTTAATAAAATCCACCTTACCGCTTGTGTTGTTGTGTGCATCTACTGCTTCTCAGGCAGCATCGGTAGATATTATTGGTCGCAACGATTCCGAGGTTCAAAAAACAGTCATAGGCGTTTGGGCTACAAATGAAAAAGTCAATTTTCAGAGTGCAGGGAAGTATTCAATGCTGCTCACAGATTTTGGCTCAACTCCACAACAATTCGGGGATAACTTTAATCATTTAGGTGCGATGATTTCCGATTCGTCCGGCCACAACCTTGGCTCTATTACGCTTGATAAAAATTCGAACGTTGCCAACACATTTTTGACCTTCGATGTAGGTGTTGCGGGTGATTATTGGTTAAGCATTTTTGCCATTACCGACAGTAGTAGCAATGTCGGCACCTTTAATCTCAACATGCTAGAAGGCGATGTTTCACCAGTTCCGCTGCCTGCTGCATTTTGGTTTATGGCAACATCTTTACTGGGCCTGGTATCTTTTACCAGACAAAGTCGCGCCGCGAAAAAATTGAACAGATTGAATACCCAAAACTGAGTGATAATACCCAACCATTTATTTAAAGCGAAGATGGCGTTCAAAATAGATGGCAAAAGGATACTGTATTACCAGGGAAGGGAAGAAAGAAACACAGGGAAAAGTGAGGAGGCAACACGACATATGGAAGTTAAGAATTTTTCGTGCAGAATTGTTTGATTGAAAAAAGCAGCGCCAGTTATTTTGTTCTACATTCTACTGCGAATAGAATGTAGAACAGCGATGCTGCTTAGCTTTAGGTTGCAATGACTAACATATTACAATTTTAAAAAAATGACTGTATAGAGATTTCACTTAATGGCGATTTTCTTACGAGCAGAAAAATATCCACCGGTTAAGGCTGTTAGGAAAAACCACAGTGCAGCAGGTAAAGGTACTGGTGCTGCGTTGACAAAACTTGCAGACATTCCAGAATTAAAATCTTTAACATGCAAACCCACACGCAAGTCGCCGCTCATTAAGCCACTATAAACATTATTAACGGTACCATTGCTCATGATATTGAATACAATGCCAAGCCACTCTCCGGCTCCAATTCCGTTCTTGGGAGATGGACTATCAGCATCAGCCGATAAAATATGTGTAGCTACAAAAGCCGGCACAATGTTACCTGCATTTGGTAAATTAGAAGGTGAAGCACTACCACCCGTAAAATCTACTCCGGCAAGACCGCCAGCTCCTTCATCTTTATCAATCAAGTTAGCGATATTTAATAAAGGGCCGTTATCAAAATAAACTTCTGATACAACAGACTTAACCGTGCCAGAATTAAGAATTCGGAACAACACTTGATTTGCACCAAACGCGGAAATACTAGCGCTAAGTTGAGCTTCTCCGGTCGCACAATTAGTTGCATTATTTGCGGTAATGCAATCAAAATTTAGCACCATATCCGCACTTGCCATGTTGCTACCCGCTAGTATGCATCCTGCAAAAACTATTTTTTTAAGCGACATTTTCAGTCTCCTTAGTTATAAAACAGATTGGTTATACTAACACCAGTTAAATTAACTAATTATTTCGTTAATTTTTAGTTAGGTATAATATCTAATGAGGATTAAGTTACACTTTGATAGTTTTCATTTAACTATTTTTGAAGAACTATTTATAAATAGCTTTAATTACTGCTATACGCCTCGTTGGAGCAAGTGAAATTTTTACTTGTTCCAACGAAGGATAACAATGAGATAAGTCAGTTGTTTTATATATTTATGAATTGTTATTGTCAATATAATGACGCTTATATGTCAGTTTTGTGAATTTTAATGCAATCCGCGAAATTTTAATGGTGTAACTTTAAATTCACACAGATAAATTAGCCAAAAATTTTTGCATTAAGTTTCAAGACTGAAAAATAATCTTCAGCTAAATCTAAAACTTCATTTGTATGTCTAGCTGTACAACATCAACCCCTAATGGGGCTCCATCAATTTCATTAGCACTCAATAATTGAAAACTGGTCCACACATTATCAGCCAAACCATATTGCGCCTTAACAATATAACCAGACGCATCTGTACCGCCTAAATGGAAATCAGAATCTGTAAACGCATCGAGTACTGCATCACTCTCTAGCATTTTATAAGCTACCGACACATTCCAATCATGGCGTTTAGTTATTTTTGGCCATCCCACTAACACCTCAATTTTGTGACCGTCTACATGCTCTTCGATTGCATCAGCGCCAAAATCTAATTGTGTAGAATCTTCTAAAGCGAGTAAATTTTCTTTTGCGTTAAAACCAACGTTGCGTACAAAATCAGCGATTAATACGATATGCGTTGGAGCGAAGTTTGCAATATCGTACATAATAGTTAGATTCACTTCTTTGTAATCCGATGCCAATGCCGCTAACTGCGTATTGGTTTTATCATCGTTACGTATATCAAACATGGTATTGCCTTTCTGTACAAACTTAGGCGCAGTGAAATCTGAAAGATTGCTACCGAAAGTATTAAATTCACCTTTGATATTGTCGTAAGCGTAATAAGCGACTGCAAATTTTAATGTGTTTTGATTTTCCCATAAGAAATTAGCGCCGGTTTGCGCACCGTAAAGCCATTTATCCTCTGAGCTTCGTTCGATATCATCCAAAGGAAATGCACCCATAGTAATAAAAGGATCGAAGCCACTTTCCGCTTGCGCTACTTCTGCGCGGAATGGAGCGTAGCTTGTGGCTAGACCGCCAAAACTTATATCGTCATCCCACACCAGATCAGTAGACAACCATGGGTTTGCGAAACGCCCCGCCCAAACTTGCAGTTCTTTTGATGGCGTTTTGAAACCAAGATAAGCGCGATCTAAATTAAACGCGGAATTAGACATGTTAGTGCCTAATGTAAAGTTTGAGGACACCGGGTTAGTACCACTACCTGAGGCCAAACGTAAGCCTAAATCCCAACCTGAAGCGACTGCGACATTGATGCCGAGCCGTGCGCGCAAACGCAATCTTTCAGTATCTTCTGTAGTATTCAAAAATGCAGCTTGCCCAGCTGGAATTGTTCCGCCAGCTCTGTTGATTGCAAGAATATCAATATATTGCTCTGAGTTTTCTTCGGCAAACTTATTCAGCTCGCCACGAAACCGTACATCGCCAGAAAGTTTAATTTTTTGTAACCATGATGGCCAGGAGTTTGGTACACCCCAGCGCTCTGTTTCTGCTTTTTTCATGACAGATTCAAGTACATTTTTTTCAACGCCAGCTTGCACTTCATTGCGAATTTGGTCGCGAACACTTTTTGAAACGTAGGGCACACGAACAACGCCAGGCTCTACGGCAGCAGGCTTATCCTTTTCTGAATGTGGTACCACTTCAGTAGGATCATTGTAGCGTTTTGCAGTTTTCTGCTCTGCTTTGGTATTAAGCGAGCGTGCAGTTTCTGCATCAATGATGCCTTTCTGCACCAAAACATTGATTAATGTTTGCGTTTTAATTTGCAATTGCAGAACATCCTTTTCACTCATTGGAGCAGCTTCTTTAGCTACCTCTTGCGCAACGACACTTTGCTCTAAGCCTAGCAATGTACACACAAGCAGTAGTGTTGATGATCCTTTTTTCATAACATATGTTCTCTATAGTATGGTGAATAAGCGTAATGTCTCATCACAAATCAATGGGTGGTATTTCACTGTTGCAAATTTTAAGCTTCAGTCTCAGCAAAAAATAATTAAAACCGTTAATATTTATAAGTCAGATTAAATGATGTATGGCTCTCGCCTTTTTCAACATCTCCGGCAGATTTCCCACAAACATTACCGCACGCATCTTTTAGAGGATAAGCCCAATTCAATTCAGCTTTAAAGTCCTTATAGCTCGAAAATTCGACACCAAAACCTGCACTGGCTAATGTAAAATTATTTTTTTGATCCGGTAATGGATTAATAACTTCTACAGCTCCACCCTCAACAAAAGTAAATAATTTTATATCTGAAATTGCTTTACGGCTTTTCAGTAAGGTAGGACTATATAATTCCACTGCTGTAACTGCACCTCTGTCACCCATAGTTTGCGACTCAAAATAACCACGTACAGTACTCATGCCACCAAGACTGAACTGCTCATTACTAATGAGCGGGCGCTGAGTGTGTTGCAGTTTTATTTTGTTGATCAAGGTGAGATCCGCAGGCAAATTACTATTGCGCTGCGCAAATGCCTTCCAATAGAAAAAATTGGGCTCAGCTCCGAAACGTTTGTCAGCAAACTCTTCTTGACTGTTAAACACATTGCGCAAACCAAAATACACACCACCACCTAATTGAGTAGTGGATTCTGCTTTTCTCCAGGTTGCTTTGTATTCTGCTGTCCAAAGTGCAAATTCCATAGGCGTGACAATTCTTTGTACCGCATCAACTAAAACTTTATCTTGAACAGTTACTAACTCCACTACATCTTTGTAATCAAAACCTAAGGTTAATACGTGTTGAAAATCAGAACTATAATTCATTGGTTTTACATAACGTAACCCGGCAATTTTGCTTTCACCTAACACTCGTATTCCGTTAATTTCTGTCACAGTGTTTATCTGGCTCTCAGAGGAAACACCGTATAGCGCAAGACGACTGGCGCCATTTTCGATAGGTAATATATAGGTACCCGACAAAACACGAATTTCATCCAGGTCTTCTGGAGTTACTTGCATCATTAACGAAAAGTTATGAAATTTATTCCATAAGTTTTCATAACCAACGCTTGCACTTAGACGTGTTGCAGTCGTATTTGCCGACGCATAGTTGTTGTACTCAATTTCACCGTGCACCGGCAACTGATCTTTTACTTTTAATTCAAGATCAACAGTGCCAGGCTTCTCACCTTCTTTAAGCACCGGCACCACACGTAAATCAGAACTCAAACTATTTAGCTTGTTAAGTTCTTGTTGTAACTTTGGAATGTAAAGTGGACCACCTTCTTTGACCGATGGCACTCGTTTTTTAATATCGCTCAATAAAAAATAATCTGATCCTGTAACTTTTACGCGAGAAATAACGCCTTCAGTAACATTTAATCTTACTTTTCCTCCCACTACATCCTGCTCAGGAATATCGACGACAACGACAGGAAAACCAGAATCACGATAGAGATTCTGTAATGCCTGAGCGGCTTTTTCCACTGTAGAGAATCCTTTTTCTGGGCCTACAAAAGGAGTTAGTACATTTTCAATAGTTTCCGGTGTTAGCAGATTTACACCATGAACCTCATACTCCCAAATATTAAATTTAGGCTCGGATTTTTTCGGTTGCTCGATATTTTTAACGGGCTCAGTTATCGGTGCTTGTTCTGACGCCCCTGCAGTTTCAGACGCCCCTGCAGTATTAAAGTCTTCAGCATGCAGGGCTAACGAGCTAAGCATAAGCGGCAACACGAAAAACCGGCGCAATAAAATATTTTTGCACAAAGTAAACTCATTCAGATTTCTAACTGTTTTAATTACACACGTCCACATCACAACAATTTTTTCTCCGTAAATTTTTAAAAATAAATTCATTATTTAGAAATCAAAACCTAAAATATCAATCGTGACGAACGCCGAGCCTTTTTGCTCTAGAGTTTCTGACACACCGCCACCTAGAGAATCTTTTGCCGCCGAATCAGTTGCTGAAGTAGTAGAAGCTCCTGCAGCAGCCACACCCGCTGAAATACCAGTGTTGATTGGAATACCTATCGACACACCGCCAACATCAATGTTGTCTGCTCCTATAACTTGTTGCGCTGCAATCAACACGTCGCCCTGCGAACCAATACCTGCATCACCTGCATTCACAACGCCTGTTGGTGCGAATAAATAAACTGCACCGGGCGCACGGTCTTGCGTAAAGCGTGAATTACGAATACCGCTACCCGCTACTGCGGCCTGGAAGTTAACTGAGCCGTCGTCATTAATAACGGGTGGTGGAACGGAAAGCGCTGTTTTAGCACCGCGACCAGCATCGATATTTCCTTTGGAAGCCCACAGCAAAATATCGCCACCATCGAGTGCGAATACTCGCGAAGCATTTACATTAATATCGTCATTAACCGTGGCGTTAACACTGCCATTGCGCAGAGCAATCAAACCCAGTTTGGATGGATCTTTTTTCACCCCCCCACCAATTGCCGCTGCACCAACATCAATACCACCACCAGGTGCTAATAAATTCACATCACCACCCTGCAAAGTTTGCACGGTACTGAAAATTAAACTGATGTCGCCGTCATAAGCAGGGTTTGTTTCTGTTGAGTTTTGCTCAGGAAAAAGCGCTGCTATGGCGGCAGTACTACGCACAAAGCCATCTTTCGCTTTATCGTCAATGGAACCAGAAGCATCTTGAATGCCGCCTTGTTTCACTTCGCTAAAATAGGTTTGTAAAATTAATCCACGTTGCGTATCAACTGGAGCAGATTTAAATGCAGTAAGCGCCATTGCATGTTGTTCAGCCAGTGGTAATGCCAGTAGCGTAGCGGCATCCAAACGCGTTCCGCCGAAACTTGCAGAGGTCACTAACTCAATTAAATCGCCGGCATAATTGTCACCGCGAGCATTTGCAATACGGAAAGCTATTTGCTGTTGTTTAACAGCTGCGAGGCTTTGGAAATCGTTACGCGCGATAGCCACATAAGAACCAAGTTCTGCATCTGAAATACTTTGTGATTTCACACCGGAAAAATAATCACGATGGGTAACGCTACTGACTGACTTAATAAAACGTTCTGCGTTAGTGCGATTATTAACATCCAGGTTTAACGCACTATTTATTAACTGCTCAGTGGTAGCAACGCCGGTTAACGCTGAAAAGCTGCCTAAATAGTTGTCAGTAAAGCCTGCGTAATCCGGCGCAGTTTTTAAGCCCGCTAATAAATTAATAGCTGCGCCCGATTCTTCACCGAAACCATTTTTGAGTAAATTAGGATTACGTTGCGCGCCTATAGATTGCACACCACGTGATGCACCCAAACTAATATCACGACCAGCAATTACGTCTAAACGACCAAAACCGGTGATATCAATACCTTGGGTAGCCGAGCTTGCATCTACAGCATTGGTAACCAGGTTACGTGGAGTTGCAAATACAATGTCGCGCCCCGCTTTCACAGTGCTTACATCATTTTCGTGAACGTTTTGGAATTCAAAAGTCACGTTATTAATATCGCGCCCCGCGGAGATCCAGGCATGAGTTGGTGTGACTAAACGAATATTACTGATATCACCGTTTTGCGCGATAACACGAACGGGGTCAATGTTATTGGTGTAAAGCGGAGTGGACGCGTGCATGAGAGTAAACGGATCGTTTTTATCCTTTACTAATGCGGGATTGACTATGTATGCGAGATTTACTAACTCAAAAAAATCCGTTGAAACCACATCCTCAGGATTTGCAATACCAGGCAATAAACCTGGATCGCTATCCACCATATTAATAACGGAGCCAGAAGCTGTTTTTACGTTGTTAGCCGCTAGCAATAAAAGCTTGCCTTCTGGCGAAGGAAATAATGTTATACCTTTGTTTTCAACAACAATGTCACCTTGCAAAGCGCGCGCTTGTAACTGAGCAGGATAAATATCTGTGTTGGCCGTTATACCGCCCCCACCAGCAACAAAGGTGGCATTATTTGCATTCAGCGTTACTTGATTAACAAAGTTTATATCACCAGACAATGCCGAAAGCGTAACCCCGGAATCCATGGAATATGTGAAAAAAGTGGTGTTGTATTCATTAATATCAACAGCTGCCGCACCACCTTGATAGATGCTTGAACCTGTTTGACTGGTACTTAGCCTGGCAACCGTAGGGTTGAGAATACTCGCAATACTGACACTACCTGCTGCTGAAATATTCATCTGCCCATCGGCAAGCTCCAACAGCGTTGAATTGCCTAACTTACCAGCACCAATATCGCCACCCGCGTTAATATCTGCTTTACCACGTGCCACGTAAAATTGACCAGATAAAATATCTCCGCCTGCGTTCATCCTTAAATCACCACCGCCCTGAATAACCACACTCTCCTTAGTAGTGATTGCTACTGTGTTTGTTTCTACACTATAAGCACTAATATTTTTACCAGTAGTTGGCAAGGAAACAGAAAGATTGCTGACGTTACCGCCCGCATCAATATGAATATTCCCACCGCCGAGAGTCGCTATGCCTTGTTTAAAATCTTCGTAAACTACCGTCCAGGTCGTCGGCAAATTACCGCCATTGGGAAATGCACTAGCAAGACTTCCTTTCAGCTGACCGCCAGCACGTTGCAGCCAATCTGTTACAAATTGTTGTGTCCCACCGGCTTCAATGTTCTTGCCAACATTTATTTCAATATCTCCACCGTCCGTAGCGTAAGTAGCATTGGCTAAAATCGAAAAATCAAATTGATCGAATCCCTCATTAATAAAGTCGTCATAAACCCCCTTGTTAGTAGCTCGGCCAGCGGTATAAAGACCTGAATTGCTACCCATTAAAAGATTATTTGTAGAGGATAACTCTATATTTCCAGTACTTGTGCGTAATAAAACATCATCGGCAATAGTCATTTGGCCAGCACTTCCTGTTGCTAGCATATTGGCGCTACTTAAATCTGCACCAGCAACCCAGCGATAATTCCAGCCATTAACTTCGTTGCTTAGCTCTGTTCTTGCTCCATCACCGGTAACAATAAATTTCCCATAAGAAAAACCTTTAGTGAAACCATCCGATACAGGCGCATCAAAACTAATATCGCCTTTAGCGCGCACCGACAAAACACCAGCTTCACCATGGGTATAACGATCATATTGAGCATCGCCCCCCAAATTGGGATCAAAAACAGTTTCTACAATGAGGTCATCGTTGTATCGCCATAAGGACTCTGCCGAATCACTTCCATAACCGAAAAAGCCACCAAGATCATTGATAAGACCTAAGCCTTCGCCAAAATCAATCGCTTGATCAACAATCAAATTGCCCTCTGTCCGTAACTCCAATTCAGGTTTTACATGAAAAATATCACTGAGGGAGAAGGCACCAAATAAACGCTGTTCGATTTGTACAGCATTTTGCATAAAGTTTTTTGTTTCTATATTGGCAATGGATGAAGCGGTGAGATTTACCTTATAGCTATAGGTGCAACCAGCCTCACTGCCGCATAAACTGCCTACGGGTAGACGTTCACCTAGAGCCACAGCAGGGTGAAACTCTAATACGGTATTATTTGAATTAGATTTAACAAAAGTACTGCAGCCGTCCCCCAGATCACAGACAGCACCAAAAGGCACTGAAGTTAAATACGGCATAAACGCTGTAGCTTCTGAAATAGTAGAACTACCATCTTCAGCGGTATTAAAAATTTCCGACGTGGATCCAACAAGGTCATAAACCTTAAAAGCATCCACATCCACTTTCGCAGCACCAATAATCACATCAGATAAATAGCTTGGACCTACAAAAGTAACAGCAACATCATCACCCACTTGATCACTTGTAATGAGTGCTCCACCCTGCGTGCGTGATGCTCGCAAAGTAACGCTGCCGCCACCAGTTACGTCGATCTTTGCACCAGAGTTAATATTAATAAAACCGCCGCTGGAACCCAAAAACACATCGCCACCTTTAGTTGCAACGGTGGATGTCGCTAATAATTGCGCGGTGCTTTCGAGGTTAAGGTCTTTGCTGGCATTCAGATTAATGCGGCCGCCGTTTTTGCCTGCAACACCGGAGGCATTCATAATGCCAGCGACAGTGATGCTGCCATCATCAGCAGTAAGAGCGAGATTATGAGCGCTGAGCTGTTCACCGTTGTTCAGGCTTAGATCGCCTGAACTAACGCGTAGGCTAAAGGCTTCAGTAAAATTACCTGCCGCCACTTGTTGCACTAATTTACTGAAGTCTGTGATGTTTTGGACGGCTAAATCCAGGCTTCCGCCTTTACTATTCGTACCAGATGCCGCAGTAACAGTTCCTTCAAGTGTTGCCTGTCCTGCTAAAGCCTTAATGCTTAATTTACCTGCATCGCTGCCGTTGGCACCGGTAATCCCAGAAATATTGATTTTAGAATTAGTATCCAGAACCACATTTCCACTCATGCTGGTGAGACTAATAGACCCACCATTTGAAGCAACACTGGTATCGTCAAACGTTACTGCGCGGCCAGAGAGATCTACCGCTGCGCCTGAGCCAAAGCTGAGGTTTTCACCTTGCGTACCGATTGCACTTAGTGATAACTGTCCACTAGGCAATACTACGTTTCCGGTAAATGCTATAGCCTCCCCAATCATTGACCAGCGCGAACCTAAACCGCTGTAAGACTTGAGCGTTGCATCTGCAACAGCGCCACTGGACTGAATAGAAATTAATCCATCCGCCGCAAGCTGAGTATTGGATGCTCCCGACCCAGCAAATAAGGGGCTACTGAGCGTGAAATTTTTGCTGCCAAAGGCACGGAAATTACCCGCGCCCTCGCCCACTAAAGCGGTAGTGGCGGAGAAGCTAACGCCCTCGAAACCACCAATTGCCAAGTTCCCTTTTCCGAGCACTAATTTATCAGCCCTAATGGTTAAACTTCCTTTACCCAGACCTGGGCCCAAAATGTTGACGTCCATCGGCAGCGGTGCAGCATTACCTAACAATTGCAAAGTATTGGTTACTTGCAGGCTGGCGTTATTAATATCCTGCGCAGCAGTTCCGTTACCGTTAAAGCCGCGTATGCTACTGGCCTGCAGCGTTAAATCGGTAAAGTTGAGATCGACTGCGCCGTACAAATCAAGGCTGGTAGTACTAGTAAGCTGAAGCTGGTCTACGTTAAGTTTTGCCAGAGCCTCATTAGAGAATTTCAACCCGGGAACGGATTCATTGACTTGTCCCAAGCTTACGCGGCCTGCACCAACGTTAAGCGCCCCGCCCTGCATTAGAATCTCACCACCCAACTGAGTTTCCGCATTGGATAGCAGCATCACCGAGCCATTACTCGCTTGCACCGATGAGCCCTTCGCTAATACTAAATCACCTGCGGTGGTACTTTGTTGGGTAATGCTAAGTTGTGTAATGGTAAGTTGCTTGCCGGATGACACTCTTAACAGTGCGTCACCATAAAAGGTAACTTCTCCGGCTTGTTGCTGGTATGCGCCACTTGCATTGACTTGCGCACCAGCAGCAAGAGTCACCTTGCCCTTATTTAATTCATTTGCGTCTAGGTCGTCTGAGTTTTGCCCAGTTATACCTCGAGCAACCAGTAAAATATTAGGGGCAGAAAGGACGGTATTTTCTGCAACTTCCACGTGCTGGGCTTGGGCTGTAATAGAGGTACTACCATCACTGCTGTTAGTGAGACGTCCGCCCAAAAGAATACTGTCGAAGCCCGCAAGTTGACTTGTTAATACTTGTACTGCAGTAGAATCGGCCACCGTTCTATCGGTAATAAGCAAGTTATCGCTAGAAATTTCTAATTGCGCGCCTTGGCCCTTTTTACCTACATTCTCGCCCACCTTGGCGATCACATTGGCTTCTAAATTCAAAGCCTTACCCGCCAGCACTACCAGGCTCGCGGCATCATTAGGGATATTTTTACGGGTACCATTAATATCGGTAGTGTTAAATAACTCGCTAGCAGTTGTAACAACGTACTCACTACGAGTGCGTGCAATAGTGCCAGGCTCTACCACAAAGCCACTAAACTGGCTGTCATATTCGCCGGTATTCGCGCTCGTAAAGCGCCCAGCTACAATCGGCGTGCCATCCACACGTCTAACTTGCTGCCCCGCTGAATAGGTTTGGCCATCCGCTACGGGTGTGACCAAATAAGCACCCGGTAATAAGGCATATCGTGCAGGCAGAATAGTGTATTCACCTGCCGGCAATTCACCGGTGCCACTTAAATAAACTTTCTCACCAATACCTTTACCGGTACGCACCTTGGTAGTGGCTGACTCGTTACTAATACTTGGGTCATAAGCGGCATATTGGCTGCTAAAGCTTGGCATAATCACAAAAGACTCGCCGGAATTAGCTGCAGCTAATACATCTTTTGAACCACCAGGGCCAGGTACAAAACGATAAGACAGTAAGTCGCCGCCGCCAGATAAATCAATATTGGCATTTTTCTGTAAATCTACGTTGGTAGAATTAACCACAACTTTGGTTTCAGGACTTTGGGAAAACAGGCGAACGCCAAAACTCAAAGTACCATTTGAATCGACTCTGCTAGGAACAGGGTTATAAACCAAAGCACCGGACGCATCCAATTCACCAAAAGGAATAATTTTATTTTCAGCATTTACCGACGTGGTGCTGCCTTCACGCATAACAACAGAGCCATTGGCGCCCTGAGAATTGAAAGTAATACGACCAAATGGAGCTTTAACCGTGCCTGCCTGTTCAATGCTCGGTGCGTCAAATATCAGCGCGCCTGCGACACTCATAACGGGAGATGTTTTACCACCAGACAGAATAGTAATTTTGCCATCCGGGCTGCCGGTAGCGTTCTTCGCAGGGGTGTTAATCGCAGTGATAGTTTTTATAGTCGGCTTATCAGACCCTTGCATCTCTGGGTGAACAACCGTATCCCCAATACCTAACTGACCTTCCAATACGTCATAAGCTTCGTAGGTGGTAGCAAGTTCAGTACTGGTTTGTTTATTGCCCTCAATATCAATGTATTCAAGCGTAAACTGAACGGCGCTAACCGTATTTAATTCTGTCCGATTGTTACTGTCTGTCGTCGTGTAGCTAGCTACTTTTGAAAAATCATATTGACCCGACGAAAACATAAACTCTGCTAAGGTCGTTGGATAAATCTGATCAGCCTGCAGAGTTAAATTTTTATTAACTGCAAAACTTCCTACATAACGTGCTTTGTCACCTTGACCATCCCCTACTAACAACCCGCTAGTGCGAATATCACCGGCACTTACCAAGGTGACATTGTCGGCCCCCTGGGTGGCAATATTGCCAACCAGGTTCAACAAGCCATCGGCTTTCGGGCTATTAAAACCTGGCAGAATATCTACTGTATTTTGGGTAAGTAAATAATTGCTCAGCTCAATCAAACTCAGCTGAGTAGCGTCACCAAGTTGTGCGCTGTCACTAAGTGACTGCAAATCAGTAGCGGCAAATACCAACTCACCAAAGCCACCACTTACCTTGGCTGAATTAAACTTCGCCTGGTTATCCCGCGAAATTCCGTCAGCAAAACCAACTTTCACATAGGGTGCAACGACTAATGCGCGGCCATTGTTAGCTTTAATAGTGGTTGCATTTAAATCAATACTGCGCCTGGCAACCAGAGCTGTATCCCCATCAAACTCAATCCGACCAATACCCGTTGCAGCGTTGGCTTTAGCTTTAAGTGCATCATTGAGAATGGGATCGGAGTTGTTAAAAAGAAGAAGCTGAGTAGGTGTAACTGGCTTTTTATAGCCTGAAGTAAATAGGTAGGAATCAAAACCAGCAGTAGCGAGTTTATATAAATCAAACCTGGCTTCACCATTAAGGTCATCCGAAATTGCATTTTCTTTACCAAGATCAGATGCAGTAAGTACAGATGGGATTAGAAGGTTACTAATATTTTTAACGAATGTGATCTTATAATCATCAAAAGAGATTTTTGAAAAGTCATAATTAAGAAACAAATCTTCGGCTGCACTTGGAACCTCATTTTCAGCACGGTTAAGCTCAACATTTAAACTTCCACCCAAAGCACCGTAACCAGCACCAGTTGCGCGTAGCTCACCGTCAAACAAAATACCTTCAGCGGCTTTCAATGTGATGGTGCCAGCCTTCGCCGCCAACATTTGCGTTTCAATGTGAGCACCTACGCCTTCACTCGTTACAAAATGCTCAACAGAGTAAGCTGCTGCGGACACGTCAACAATTGCACCCTGCTCTGCCAATACGAAACCACGACTCGCCGCCAAACTTACCGTGCCCGCATTTACAACCTTACCGACAGCCGTTAGACCATCTGCGCCAGGTGGGCGTTTAATAAAGGTAGAACTCACATCAATATAACTATTTTTTCCAAGCCAAATCCCTACATCATCAAAATTTGCAAGGTCAATATGTGCGGATCTCTGATTACCATTAGTTGTGAAACTAACATTGCCACCACGCGCATTAATAATTCCGTCGAACACAAGGCTGGTACTCGCCGTAAAACTCACTTTGGCTTTTGGGTCGGTATCGATACGCACACCAATCGGCACAACAAAATTATTCTGGCGCACGCCCTTTTCCACGTCGTTTACATCTAGTTCGCTGTGTAGGCTAAAATCTGATTTATCCGCAAGGTTAAAACTAAGACTTACAGGGTTACGTTCGTAATCTGGTAATTCGGCTACGCCATAGGTAGCTTGTAGATGGCCGCCAGTTGGTAAAAGCAGAATTTCTGAGTGGTTATTTAAATCAACGCTAGAAACACCTTTTGCAAAATTTAGCGCACGCGGTTTTATATCGATAAATTCCGCAAAGGTAAAATCACTTATCCATTCGTTAGAACCTTGAGCCGTTAGACTGTAACTGCTAAAACCACCTCGCTGAAAAAAGCGGCTGTCCAATAACAACGTTTCTTTCGAGAAACTGTTTTCACTCACCGCTTCATCTGAAATAACAATCGTTGGGGCAGTGACATTCAATTCACCACCTTGAGCAAAAGCGTAGCTAGTTAAAGTCCCATCGATGCGCACTTGCGCAGCTTTAATTTCTTTTGTGCCTTGTGTGGAATCAATCAACTTTCCGCTCAAGGTGATATTTCCGCCCTTACCTGCCAGGAAACTACCTAAGCGGTTAATCCAACCGCCACCGTTAGCGATAATGGCTGACTCAACATCTAACAATAAATCGCCCGCTGCTTTTAGCGACACCGCTCCAGCATCGATCCAGGTTTGAGAGGTCTGTTGTTTGTCATTACCCACTAATAATGGATTATCGTTATACCAAGCTCCTGAGGTATCAATTACCGCTGTACTACCAATATTGATTGGACGATTAAGGTCGAGCGATATGGGCAAAGATACGCCTTTGTTTTGCCCAGTCGCCAAACTAACTTTACCGCCCGTAGTTTGAATGCGGCCATTCATATCCAGATGATCAGCTGCAAAAAGATTCAGGCTGGCACCATCAGCCAAATGAAGGTTAGCTTTATTGGTCAGCGTGATGCTACCGTTGCGAGCCGTCAGGCTGTAATGCGCAAGACCGCTTTTGTTAAATAAGTCTTGCGATAATTCCAACGTATCTTCAGCAAATAAACCATTGGGGTTTTCAATTGAACCTTCGTAAGCGTCAACCTCTAAAAGTTGTTTTTCTAAGTCAAAAGCTTGAGCTGCGTTGTATTGAGAAATACCCAGATTTTGCAGGTTTACTTCAAGGTTAAAACTGCCGCCGCTCGGATGGTTCGCTTTAGTAGGTTGACGTTGATCGGGCCCCGTAAACGTACCCGCTTGAATAGTGCCATTAAATTTTGCTGCTTGTGCGATCAAGCTAAATGAACCAGCAGAATCACCTTGATCAAAAGCGGTAACAAACTCACCACGATCACTACTTTGGAAAAAATTGTTAAACGTCTCGGTTATATTAAAACGTTTATTCGTGGCAGTTTCCGTACCTAAAATGCCACTGTAAATTCTTTTGGGGTCTGCATCAGCAATATTAATAACCTTGCCTTCAGAGATTAAATTCGTGGTATTAACATAACCTGCTGCGTAGTGAATGCCACCACCAGAAATATCTAATGTCGTATTTGGCTGTGCTATAACCTCACCAGCGGAACGCATTTGAATACTACCAGCGTGGGTCAAGCGTTCCCCCACTTGCTTGGGTATAGACGCTAGCGCCGCAGTAATATCCACTAATGGCGTGCCCTTTCGCACATCTACTAAAACCTTCTGACCGTTGAGGAACCCGCCCCGTTGTAACGGTGAATCCGCCAGCTCATTGCCACGCAGCTCCACCTCAATGACATTTCGATCCATCGGCAGGTCAACTTCCACTCCGGACACATCGATTTTGCTGCCGGCATCTAAGACGATGCGGCTCGGTTGCTGGAGAGCGGGTAACTTATATAAATAATTACCCTGATCGTCAAAAGCAACATCCAAATTATCTGTTGCTTCCAGAAAAACCTTGCCAGCCTTCGCCGTTATACTGGCGTTTTGTTTTAAGTGAATATTGTTACCCGAAATCTCAACGCCAGACATAATCTGTGTCTGCGCATAAGGTGGAGTTTTTTTGGTTTCTAATTACGGAGTGATTTCAATTTTCGCATCCTTACCTATTGAGACATTTCCACCACGTTGTGCAACGCGATACAAATTTTTACCATCGCGATCTTTAACTATATTGTTGGGTATTGTGTCAGGGTCAAGTAACGCAGACACCTGAGAAATAGATGTAATAACGGAATCTTTGTTTAAAGTGTCTCGCGCTAGCAACCGCACAGTACCGTTAAAATCCACCGATGTAGTTGCACTTATTGAAGCACCATCTCCTACATTAACAGCCAGCCCAGCCAAAGTGACATTGCCACGCTCGGCAATAATTTTACCTAAATTTGTAACATCGCCACCGGTATTAACTTCTATCAACAAGCCGCGTAAGCTAGGATCACTGGAGAAAAGCACAAAAGCTTCGTCTTGCGCTGCCGCCAAAATAGTTTGGCCATCAGGCGTTTTTATTTCTCCCTGATTCACAACATTGGGCGCTACAACAACCACACCATTTAACGTGGTGGAATTAATTTTTGCCCCATCTAAAATCGCAATATCGCCGCGCACAACAGGCGCATCTTCATCCCGCCCTACTTCCTGATCTGCAGAGTGAAGCTTAACAGCACCGGTGGCATCGACCTCCGCTTGAAGAACATTTCCCGTAGCTGCTTTATCATCTTTTAGAAAAAATGCTGCGGTGTTTTCATCAGTCATTGCTTTACTAAGCGATTTATCTTTAAACAAATCGTTATCAACATTCAGCGATGAGGCTACTAGTGAACCTACATTAACTTGCGAGTCCTTACCAAAAAGAATGCCGTTAGGGTTAATTACGTACACACCACCATTCGCACTTAACTTTCCAAGAATAACGCTAGGTGATGTGCTGGCATTGATTTGATTAAGGGCTAAAGAAGTGGTGCTAGGCTGCACAAATTTCACTTCGTAACCAGCAGCAATATCAAAGCTTTCCCAATTCAGAATTACCCGTCCACTTTTTTGGTCAATGCGCATGACTTGGCTGTTGCTATCGCGCAGTTGATTAAATTGCTCAAAGCTAGTGATCTTGGTACCAGCGGCATCTGTAAGTTCACCCGCTTGAATAAATGACTCAATGCCCTCTGGCCCGCTAACAGGAACCGGTAAATTATTAATAATATGTGCTGCCGGGTCATAAGCTGAACCACTTAACCAAACACGTGGCTCCGCCACTGCTTCCGTCGCACATAAAAGCCCTGCGAGAATAACGCCACTACTTGCCGCCATACGGCTGTGCAAATAATGTTGAAGAAAATTACGATGATTAATTTTCCGCTCTTCTCGAAGTACATCCATAAAAAAATCCGGCTCTAAATTTTGAATAAGATTACGCCTAAGGCGCTAAGCTCGGGATTGTGCATTTAGAAAATGACAAAATAATGACAGTTTGAAGAACGCAGACTTATCGAGGAATAAATTAAATATTTTTTAGCGATTTTCATAATATTGCCAAAAAATCATTGCATTATTATTTTAATTTTTTTGGTTAAAAATAATCCTTTTTTCCATGTCACAATTTTGTAATTTAGGCGTCACTCTATTGTCATAGTTTTGTCATAGTCTTGAGTGTGAGAGTCTAAAATTTAACATCGAGATTATAATCATGCTTAATATCGAACAATCTGTTGTTAATAAATTCCCTGGCTTCGCGCATCAAGCACCTATTATTCGCAAATCGACTTTGTCACTATTACGTAAGCTGACTCGCGAACAAGAAATCAATGCATTTTTGCATGAGAATCAAGGCATTACCGGCATCGACTTTATTGATAAAATCTTCGAATACTTTAATTTCAGCTATAATGTTTCGCAACGAGAACGCACCAATATCCCTGCTCAGGGCCGTCTCATTATTATTGCCAACCATCCTATTGGTTCACTCGATGGACTAGCGTTGTTGCATTTAGTAAGCACTGTACGCCGCGATGTAAAAATTATTGCCAACGATCTGCTAACGGCTTTTGAACCGCTACATGAATTACTACTGCCGCTCGATAACATGACCCGTAGCGCTTACAAACAAAGTTATAAAAATATTTTGACGGCATTAGAAGGTGAGCAAGCAGTTATTATTTTTCCTGCTGGCGAAGTCTCGCGCGCCAGCCCACAAGGTATTCGCGATGGCAAATGGCAAGCGGGATTTTTACACTTCGCCCGAAAAGCGAAAGCCCCATTATTACCAATATTTGTCTCCGCCAAAAATTCATTATTGTTTTACAGCGCCTCAATGATTTTCAAACCGCTTGCTACCGCACTGCTAGCGCATGAAATGTTTAATAAGCATTCATCTGAAATTAAATTTCGTGTAGGCGAGGTAATTCCACAACAAACATTGGAATCCAACCAGCTTGCTGATAAACCACTCATTAAACGCCTTAAAAAACACCTTTATAAAATTGGTAAAGGTAAGAAATCTATTTTCATCACTGAAAAAACCATCGCACACCCGGAAGACAGCAGCACATTAAAACGAGAATTAGCCACCGCGCAGTTGATAGGAAGCACACGCGACAATCATCGTATTTATTTGTGTAGCTATCAAAAACACCCAACCATATTGCGAGAAATTGGCCGCTTACGTGAACATACATTTCGTAAAGTTGGAGAAGGCACAGGTAGCCGTCGCGACTTGGATAAATACGATCATTATTATCGTCATTTAATTTTATGGGATGAAGATAAACTTACTATTGCAGGCGCTTATCGCTTGGGTGAAGTAAATAGCATTTTGCAAAAAAAGGGATTGAAAGGTTTATACACTGCTGATTTATTTGATTACCAACCTGAAGCAATGCCTATGCTGGAGGAAGCATTAGAATTAGGCCGCAGTTTTGTTCACCCGAACTATTGGGGTAAAGCCAGTTTGGATTATTTATGGCAAGGTTTGGGTGCTTATTTACAGCACCATCCGGAAATTCGTTATGTGCTCGGCCCTGTTAGTATGAGCGCACAGTATCCAAAATCATTGAGAGATTTAATTGTATTTTATTACGAACGCTATTACGGTTATGTGGACCCTTTAGCTGACGGGAAACACGCACACGACATTGAAGAGAACGACTTAATAGAATTACAACGCACCTTTGCCAAATTTACTCGCGATGAAGGTTTTGAATTCGTGCAACAAGAATTTACCAGGATGGATTACAAAATCCCGGTACTGTATAAACAATATGCAGCACTCTATGAGGATGGTGGATACCGATCCCTCGCTTTTAGTGTGGACACAGAATTTGGCAGTTGCGTAGATGGACTTTTTGTAGGCGACATAACAAAAATGAAAGCAGCAAAACGCGCGCGTTATTTTAAGACTGATAATTTATAAGAATACAAAATTTTCTGCAATCAAGTCTTACGCTTCGTAGCTATTGATAAATATTACGGTCTCACACTGTCCATATTATTTGCCTGGATATCTATGAGTCGATACACAGGTGCAGACACCACCTTCAATGCGAAAATTTGTAGTTTTTTCTTACTAAAGTTCGTGCCGGCAATATTTTCATTCTACGTAATGTCGTCGTCAGGTATTGTGTGTCCTTGCATGAGGCAAGCAAACAGATACGAGCGCCGCCAGACTGATGAAAACAGTCGATACCCAGAGGCACGCGGAGAGTCCTAGGCTTTGGTAAATCCAGCCGGAAAGCAATGTACCAATTAAACGGCCCATGGCATTGGCCATGTAATAAAACCCTACGTCAAGCGATGCACCATCTTCCCTGGCGTAACTCACAATCAAGTAACTGTGCAGCGAAGAATTAATCGCAAACGC
>JANPKH010000193.1:0-5816 GCA_031425935.1 Gammaproteobacteria bacterium
CGTAGCCACGCGCAAACGCATCGCTGTTGTGCCTCTATTTTTGTTTGGCGAAACACGCACCTCTCATCATTTGCCCAACGACATCCTGCGTGAGCTGCACGGCTTCATTCACATGTTCGAGGACACGCCGGATTTCGTCGCTCGCAACATCCTGCGCGAAGCGAACAAGTACCTCGGCTCGCTGGCACCGCCGTTTTTTAAGGAACTGCTGGACTACGCAAACGACGGTTCGTACTCATGGCATTGCCCTGGTCACTCGGGCGGCGTGGCGTTTTTAAAATCGCCTATTGGCCAAATGTTCCACCAGTTTTTTGGCGAAAATATGTTACGCGCAGATGTCTGCAACGCCGTAGAAGAGCTTGGTCAATTGCTTGATCACACGGGGCCTATTGCAGCGTCCGAACGCAATGCGGCGCGCATTTTTAATGCGGATCACTGTTACTTTGTAACCAACGGTACGTCTACGTCGAACAAAATGGTGTGGCACTCAACCGTAGCGCCTGGCGATATCGTTGTAGTTGATCGTAACTGCCATAAATCAATCCTTCATTCCATTATTATGTGCGGCGCTATCCCGGTATTTCTGATGCCAACGCGCAATCATCTAGGCATCATCGGGCCAATTCCGTTGGAGGAATTCACGCCCGAAAGTATCGCGCGCAAAATTGAAGCGAATCCTTTCGCACGCGTTGCAGCTAACAAAAAGCCGCGTATTTTGACGATCACCCAGTCGACTTATGACGGAGTGATTTACAACGTTGAAACCTTAAAAGATATGCTCGATGGCAAAATTGACACGCTGCATTTTGACGAAGCCTGGTTACCACATGCGACCTTCCACGATTTCTATAAAGACATGCACGCTATCGGCAAAGATCGCCCGCGCGCAAAAGAGTCGATGATTTTTTCCACGCAATCGACGCATAAATTGCTTGCAGGTTTATCGCAAGCTTCACAAATTTTGGTGCGCGAATCTGAATCGGTAAAGCTGGATCAGGATGCCTTTAATGAAGCTTATTTAATGCATACATCTACCTCGCCGCAATATTCCATTATTGCTTCGTGCGATGTAGCTGCCGCCATGATGGAAGCACCTGGCGGCACTGCGCTGGTTGAAGAATCTATTTTAGAAGCACTCGATTTCCGTCGCTCAATGAAAAAAGTGGATGCGGAATGGGGTCAGGATTGGTGGTTCCAGGTTTGGGGGCCGGAAGAGTTCTCGGCAGACGGTATTGGCGACCGGGATGACTGGGTATTACGTAGCGAAGATAACTGGCATGGCTTTGGTAAATTAGCCACCGGCTTCAATATGCTTGACCCGATTAAAGCCACCATCATTAACCCTGGCTTATCGGTTGAAGGTAAGTTCAGCGAAACAGGTATTCCCGCGTCTATCGTCACCAAATACCTTGCGGAAAATGGCGTAATTATTGAGAAGTGTGGCCTTTATTCATTCTTTATTATGTTTACGATTGGCATCACTAAAGGCCGTTGGAATACGTTACTCACCGCGCTGCAACAATTTAAAGATGACTATGATAAAAACCAACCTATGTGGCGAATTCTGCCGGAATTTGCCGCTGCTAATCCACGTTATGAACGCTTAGGCTTGCGCGATTTGTGTCAACAAATTCACGAAACTTATAAAGCATACGGTGTGGCTCGCCTAACGACGGAAATGTATTTGTCAGACATGCAACCCGCGATGAAACCGTCGGATGCGTTCGCAATGATGGCGCACCGTGAAATTGACCGTGTACCTATCGACGAACTTGAAGGCCGCATCACTTCCATTTTGTTAACGCCTTATCCGCCCGGCATACCATTGCTTATTCCCGGCGAACGTTTTAATAAAACCATCGTTGATTATTTAAAATTCGCACGGGATTTTAATGAAAAATTCCCTGGCTTTGAAACCGATGTGCATGGCTTAGTGAAACGCGAAGTGGATGGTAAAAAAGGTTATTTTGTGGATTGCGTAAGAGTGAAAGCGTAAGGCGCAAAAAATCGAAATAATCCGGCCTTCGACTTTTATTTAATATTATTGAAAATTTCAGGAGTGAAAATTGAAAAGATTTTTCTTTAAATGCGCTTTGGTATTATTGCCAATTATCCTTTCTGGTTGTTCTAGCCTAGCGGTAATGAAGCATGCAGAAAAAATAACCGGGGCCACTAGTGAAACAGCCCTCATTAATTTCGTTCGGCCACATATATTGATGGGTGACGGTGTTGCTTTCGAAGTGTGGGATGGATCGAATTTTGTAGGCACGCTTAAATCAGGTGCGATGATTCAGTATGTCGCGAATCCAGGCAGCCATTGTTTTATGATTGATCCAACATCAGGAGGACCTTGGGCGCATATGAATATCAATGTTGAAGCTAGTAAAGTTTATTATATTAAACCAAATACAGGATTCGTAACTTTTGTATTAGGGTTAGCAGATGCTTCTGATGAAAGAATACCCTCTTGGAATAAATCTCTAACCCCCATAACCATTGATAAATCAAAAACAAAGGATTTACCAATCGAAGCAGTAGAAAAAGCAAAACAAAATGTGGAGAATTTTAAAAATCTTTAAAGCAACAAACAACATAGCTTGAAGGAATATTTTTAGCTACTTCAAATTAACAATTTGATTGTAATAAAACTGAACGAAGAGTAAAAAAATGACCTTTGGTTCGAAATACCCAAAGGTCATTTTTTATCGTAACCTTAGCAATTACCGCCATTATTCCTGACGTGCTTTCTCCGCTTTTTTGACTTTTTTCGCATCTTGCTTTTCTTTCATGGTTTTTGCAGCAGGTTTTTTAGTTTCTTTTTTACTGTCTTGGGCCTTGCTCATGATACGTCTCCACGGTTAAAAGATTTGATACAGCCAAACTCAGACTACAACCTATTTCAATAAAAAGCGATATTAGTAAGCTGTAGTCTTTTACATAATAGCTGACAGAAAATTATTTGTGCAGCTTTTCCAACTGGTCTTTGCACGATTACTGCGCTTGCTTAATCATGTAAAGTCTTTCAAGAGATGGAGACCATTTACTAAAATTCAAGACGCTTATTTAAAGCGCGGTCTTTAAGGTATGAAAGCTTAAGGCGCTGAGACTCAAGGCACATAAAAAACCCTAGAAACAGCTAACAACCTATGCGCTCAAAGCAATGGTTTTTTCTCAACAGTGTCAGCCATTAAAATACGCGTCTTAACCCAGGCAACCGAGTCAACAAATAGCCGAGGGCAAAACTGGCGGGCACACCTACAATTCCCAACAGTAAAAACTTAAGCATAGGCGCCATAACCAGCGGTTGTAGAGCAATGGCGATAGCAACAATTACCAGGGCGTGAATAAAAAATGCACCGTAAGCACTACGCCCTAAATCTAGCCAAAGGGTTCTGTTTGCCACGCGGTAGAAAAGCACTATATATACGACTGAAAAAGCGACTGAATGAAACCCTTGAATGAACGAATAGAGAATTGACCAAGGATTAAAACCACCCTTAAAGGGCTCCGTGTCCTTCACTACACCAAGGGCTACAACCATTACAAGAAACGTGATAATGGCTGGGATCAACCAATGTTTGATTTGTTGCTGCTTGCACAACTGCGTGATGCCACCGACACCCATCACAACACCCACAAAAAAATAAACGATGTATTGCGGCATGTAGGAGAGCTGTACATTCAATACCACAAACCCATCAGGAAATACGAGACGTGTTAGAAACGAAATGGCCCCTACCGCTATGCTTGCTCCCAAATAATGCCAACCGGTAAGCGGCTTCATGGACTGTGCATAACGAAGCAGAAATGTACGGCAAGCGAGCGCGATGATATTGAACATCAGCAAGACTAATATAAACCACGTAGGCCCCGTGTGGCTGAGGTTTATTTCCGTTAACAGACGCGGGATGTCCTGGGTAAATGAGGCGAACGTCAGTGGGAAATGGCCCACCCAAACCGTCAAAGGAAAAACCAGAAAGATAAATAGCAACACCGGAATTCCCAAACGAATTAACTTATCGCTCATAAACTCCCCTGTTGACTTACGCATGAGCGACGAGGCTACAAAGGCTCCCGAGAGAAAGAAAAACAATCCCATAAAGAACGACTGATTAACCGCAGCAAAGAGCGTGAGGACTAGCGAATCCGGCATGACGGTTTGTTTCACCTCCTCATAAAACCAGCTGCCATCCGCGCCGTATGTTATGGCAGTATGATGCAGTATCACAAGGATGGTCAAAAACACCTTCAGGTTATCAATAAATATTAATTTTTCAGGAAGCATGGATTTTTGCAGGTGTGGCTCACCGGGGTCTACTCCAGCCACAGCCGACTGCGGTTGTACAATGACTGGCATGATGCACTCCTGGTTGGTTGCGAAAAGTACAAGCAAAAATATTATAGACGTCAGTGAGGACTTAAAAAGTTCGCCTCGATTTTATGTAGGGCAAAGCCCTATGAACCCAACATTCCAGTATCCTTGCCATTCAGGCTGCGCGTATTTTTTTCCACCCAGTATTGTTGAATACCTTCCCGTCCACGATTATTTGCCCATTTATCCAGCGTTGGTCGCTCTCCTTTTAACTCATAAAATGGCACGGCATAGCCACAAGATGTTTGTACCATACTTAATTTGAGATCAAACAATTGACGCGCGCCGGTATATTCGGGAAATAAAGCAATAAGTTCATTCCAGCTGGCATCTCTAGGGTGAACAACTTCAGCATTACCATATAGGCGCAAAATTAGAGGCTGTTTTTCAAACGAACAAAACATAACAGTCATGCGCTGATTTTCAAGCACATGAGCTGCAGTTTCATTGCCGCTTCCAGTAAGATTTAACCAAATAATTCGCGTTGGACTAATGACTCTAAAACTATCCATACCTTTTGGCGAAACATTTATCATGCTTTCTGCCCCGGCAGTTCCAACAAAAAAGATATGTTGTTGCTGAATAAATTCTATATGTGTTGTCGTTAGTTCAGTGAATTTTTCTGACATAAAAAATTTCCTGCATCAAATTGCTTCCAGTTTTGCATATTGCATTACCAGCCATTTGCTGCCCACTTGTTTGAAATTTATTTGTACTCGCGCAGTGGGGCCCTGGCCCTCAAAATGCACAATTACGCCCTCACCGAAAATTGCATGCTGTACGCGCTGACCAAGATTAAAGCCGGTATCTTCACCTACATCGCTCATACCTCTGCGTAAAATTTGTGGGTTAGGTTTTCTCTGAAAGCTCACTGGCCGAGCCACCGCAGTTTTTAAACGTACTTCTTGAATACAATCCACAGGGATTTCCTTTACAAAACGAGAGACATTGTTATAAGTTTCGCTGCCATATAGGCGACGTGTTTCGGCATAAGTTATAAATAATTTTTGCATTGCGCGAGTAATACCCACATAACATAAGCGGCGCTCTTCTTCTAAACGCTCGGGGTCGTCTCCAGACATTTTATGGGGAAACAAACCTTCCTCTACACCCGCCATAAAAACTAAAGGGAATTCCAAACCTTTAGCAGAATGGAGCGTCATCAATTGCACCGCATCTTCAAATTCGTCGGCTTGCGTTTCACCTGCATCAAGTGCTGCCGTATCTAAAAATTGTTGTAGTGGCGACAATTCTTCTTCGCTTTCATCTTCGCCATTATTCATTTCAGGATCAAACGCACGACACGCAGTAATTAATTCCTGCAAGTTTTCGCCGCGGGCCTGGCCTTTTTCACCTTTTTCGTTTTGATGAAAAACCAATAAACCCGTTTCTTCTAATACTTGTTGAGCACCATCGATGCTAACAAAGAAATTGCTTTCCTCAG
>JANPKH010000194.1:0-4742 GCA_031425935.1 Gammaproteobacteria bacterium
CTCCTCGCCAATCATTTAGATCGGAATGCATTAAAAAAAATTAGAGGAAAATATGTTGGATATATTAATAAATATCCTCATGTAAGCGACGGATATGCTCAATTGGGGGCTGTTCAGCTACTTTTGGAGGAATTTCCGGAGTCATTAGCAAGTTTAATTAAAGCCAAAAAGCTGGCAACGCCGCAACAAATGCAGGGTGGTATATATAGAAATCTAGTCATCGCCTATTTTGAGAATGGTAAATATAAAGAGGCTTATGATGCTGCGGGAATGGCTATTAATCTTCAAAAATATGTAACTGATGATAAATTCTTTATGTATTCGCTTGCAAAAACGGAAGCCAGTCTCGGTAAGTATGAAGAAGCGCAAACTGCACTCAGACTGATTGCTGCAAAAGTGCCTAACATAAAATCAGACCCTGAATTTATAGCATCAGTCGATTATGTTTTTGATAAAATGAAAGGTCAAAAGAGTGGCGGATTATAGTTGTGTCCGACACTCACGTTTTTATCAAATATATTAACGTACAAAAGAAAGTGAAACCCAAGTATATCGCACACCAAGCTCATTGTAGTGGTCAAGTATTTTCGTACCAAACGATAGGTGTTTATGCAGCCTCAGCTGCAACGGGGCTTAAGTAATTGTTGTAACTATGACCACGCTCGTAATTGTAATGCCAAATGGCAACTGTAGCTTTAAGCACAGACTATAAAAACTCTTATTGCTCCTTTAGGCTGCGGCCTCCCAATTAATTCGGAGGTTCTATGAAAAAGCACAGTGAACCAACATGGCACGATTTATTTGCGTAACAGAATGCCAGCGAGTTGTCGACACAGCGGTTTTGCAAAACAAATGAACTGCGCTTAAAAACAGTTCAGCCTACGCAAAAAACAATTGGCATGGAATGCATAAGCGTCCCCCTCCTTCGCCCTAATTATTTCAACGCAATCTTCTCCTGTTTCAAAACTCCCGCGCTTATGGAATTACAACCATATTTCGTATCGACTTCCCATAAAAAAAAGGGAGTCATTTTCATGACCCCCTAAAGGCTTTTCAAAACACATACAGCAGATTTACAGTTTCATTTTTTTAAATTTTGTAGCAGGCGATTTTTATCGCCTTCACTCTCAATTACAACGATTCCAGGAATTTCAGAACATCGGTTTTCTGAGATGCTTGTAAAGCTTGGTAACGTGTATTCGAAGCTTGACCTTCTCCACCGTGCCATAAGATTGCCTCTTCTATAGTTCTAGCACGCCCGTCGTGAAGGTAGCTATGTACAGGAGTACAAACTTGAGAGCCTTGACCCGCGTTTGTAACACCGCCAGTTACGCAAGCTGATAAACCCAGACCCCACAAAGGTGAAGTACGCCATTCAGCACCAGTAGCCTGACCTTCACCAAGGTTGTCAGCCATTTCTGGGCCCATATCATGCAGCAACAGGTCCGTATAAGGATGAATGGTTTGGCTTCTCAACTCGCCCAACGGGTGGAATTGGCTTGTTGTAACGGTTGCTGTATGACAAGCAACACAACCTAGATTGGTGAACTGAGTTTCGCCGCGCTGTACTGCCGCGTCGTTGATATTGCGTTGAGGGCGAACACCGAGTGTTGATACATATTTCACTATGTTATTCAAATGAGTATCTGACAACTCGGAACCGCTTGCACCGCAATCATTTTGGCTTGAACCACAATCAGGATTTGGCATAAGGCTGGTCATTACACCCATATCTGTATTGAATGCCGCTGCAACCTGATGCTTAACGCTAGTTGCAGCTGCTTTGTAGCCAAAGCGACCTAAACGAGTTTGTCCATTTGCTGGATCAGCAATACGGTTTGCCTTACCAGAAATACCATCACCGTTTGCATCGTTCACATCTTCTTTAGCCAGAACAGCCGATTCAGGAATAGCTTCAAGCAGCCCCATACCTACTATTTGTGGCGCAACACGAGCAGAGAAACGCGGGGGTGTGGTGCCGGTAAATTGATAGTTAGGCTTACGTAGGCCGTTAGTCTCGCTCCAGGACTGAATAGATGGTTGACCTTCGCTAGTAGCATTACCTAGAACTTTGGGCTGTAAAACACGGCCCATTGCTGGATGGGGATTGCCATTTGCATCGGCAACTTTGAATACCCATTTTTCTAAAGGCTGGCCAACTGGCGCCGCTGCTGCACGACCATTACGTACGTGACAAGCAACACAACGATCACTCACGAAATGCGTTCCAGCTTTGCCAACGGTATCAGCAAAGGTGCCGTTATCAACAACGTTTTCATCGTGCGAACCATCAACGAAAGATGCGTGATGTACGCGACGACCTAGTACGAAAGCTTGTCCGTTAATTGCACCAAGATTGGTTGCCATTTGGATGAAATGATTGTCTGGCTCGTTTGAATGGTTGTAAGGCAAAGTAGTTTTACCACCTAACCAAGCTTTTTCAGGTATTTTGACTGAGTCTTTAGTGCCACCAAGGTTACCGAAAGCACCTGTCACATCCCAAGGTACAAGACCTTCACCTACGATATAAAGATAGGTAGTACCGTAGTAGGCTGAACGGCCGTGGGGTACGGTATGATCGAGGAACTGGCTCATTTCAAATTCAAGCTTGTCGCCTACTTGTATGTTGCGCCCCTCACGAGCATTAAAGCTTCTTTCTTTGAAATAATTAAGATTGTCGATAACGTTCATAGTGCCGTTGTCATGGAACTCAGCCACTGTGCCTACACCACGATAGAACCAACGATTTTCTGCTTCAGTATCGTTCAAACGAAATTGTGTTCTAACATTCATTCTTACGACGCTGCCGCCTTTGGCTACATAATCGACAATTTCGATAGTAGCGGTACGGTGTTCCCAGTAGAAGCTTAGGAAATGATCGTAGGCCTGGAATTGACTTTCTTTAGCATGACGATCACGGCCACGATCAGATATGCGCGTTACTAAAGCATCGCCACGGTCAAACTGAATCACAGGTTCCAAGGCGGTGGAGCCACTAAACAAAGGGACTATAGCGCCTGCCGGCGTGCTGCTAGAAGCGATACTGGTAGCAGGCCTACTGCTGGCAGGAGTATTACTTGCTGCAGTGCTGCTTTTTGGGGTGCTGCTCGCCGGAGTACTACTTTTTGGAATGCTGCTTGCTGCAGTACTACTTTTAGGAGTGCTGCTTGCTGGCGTACTGGAAGTACCACCGCCAGAACAACAATTAAATTGCACCCACGCGGTGTCATATGCCCCACCCACTACCGGGCCTACCGTATAGTTGTATCTAACAGTTGCGCCAGCTGGAATACCACCTAAGGTGAACGTATTAGTATTATCTGCATAATGAGTTAAACGAATATTTTGTTGTCCGCCGCCATTAATTGTGTAGTGAATGTCTGCCCAAGCAGCATTATTTGCATAAAATTTAACGCTGTTACTAGTCACTACCGTATGGCCACTGCCTGCATTAGCTACAGAGCTGCTGCTTGCGATAGCTGCATACACTTTCAGAGAAAAGATGGAGTAGCCCCAGTAGTTCCCAACACTGCGCGCTGTTCCATAAATGCGTACGTGCCGATAAGAACCAGATACTGCAACGGTGTCGGTGCGATTACCAAAAGTACCGCCGGTACGGGTTGCTAATGGCGCCCAGTTGATGTTGTCATTAGAGCCTTGGACTTGATAATTGGCAGCATTAGCTGCTTCCCAATCAATCACTACGCTGGCAAGTGAAATCTGGCTGCCCAAATCAACACTAAACCACGAAGGATCGGCGGCATGCGCAGATTCCCAGCGCGTAGTCGCGTTGCCATCTACGGCATTACTTGCGGCCAATATACTGGTACTGGCATTTACAGCCTTATTTAAAGCCAAATCGACCTGTGCATAGAGATTACTACTGCAGAGCATCAATAACACGCTAAGAAATTGATAAAAACGGATTTTATATATTCCGAACATAGCTAACTCCGGGTGAGCCCCTTAGTTTTGAATAAACGCTAGCTAATACTTGAGAATGCTAACCATCAAAGTGCAAACATATCTCGTAGGCACCAGGCCTAATAACAGATAGAGTTGCCACAAAAATGAAATTCAAATTTAGGAGGTATTTGGTAATGAATCATCAATTAACGCCGAAACCTACGGAAAACCAGTTACAGCAATTTATCTTTATTGTTAGTTAAAATTTCTTCAATCACAGGTGTATATACACACCTATGGCACATGATCACACAGATTTATGTGGTTAGCATGTCCCATGACACGCAAAGTCAAACATGGGACCGCCCTTAGAAAATGGGAAGATAATTAGAGTTTGAGAAAAATTTTTGTCGTCAGCTTAAGCAAAATGTTCTGCAAGATAATCCTTCAGAAATCAATATATTAATAGCGTGTATCCCCCAATCCAAAAGGTTTGACTGAAGCTCTACTCCATTCGACGTTCTGCTACATAGTGTCATTTATTATTACAGTTATTGTTTTGTGGGAAGGTACGTTTAAAAAAAATGCCTCATACCCACATTAACTGGCACTTACTTAAAAGCGGGAAAGCGAAAGACGCCTAATAAAACAATAGATCGAGTAGTGTACGAACCCGTTACCGCCTGAAAAAATCCAGCCACCATGCATTAGTAGCTGAAGACTTATTATTGGATGTCACGCAATCTGGATTTAACAGCAAGTCGGCATTCCTTCATTTTTTAATGATTTTGGCTGGCTTCTCATAAACGGAATTTAGAAAGAAATAAAGAAGATAT
>JANPKH010000195.1:0-11566 GCA_031425935.1 Gammaproteobacteria bacterium
CGCGATGAAAAATTGAAGTTAGAAAAAGCTAAAAAAGAAGCGGATGAAAAATCTAAAGCTGAAAAGCAGAAAAAGCTAGAAGAAGAACAGAAACAAAAGCTAGAACAAGATAAAAAGAAAAAGCGCGATCAGCAAGCTAAAAACGAACAAAAAGCGCTTGAGGCTGCAATGCAAAAAGAGGATCAGATGTTAAGTGATCGCGTTGATGATGTGAATGTTAATACGAAAAGTTATGATCAAATGATTGGCGAACGTGTTGCGCAAAACTGGAGTCGTCCCCCTTCTGCTGTACGAGGCATGGTGACTGTGCTGGAAATTCGAATGTTGCCAACCGGGCAAGTTGTTGGTGTTAGTGTTGTAAAAAGTAGTGGTGATGCCGCATTTGATCGCTCTGCAGAACAAGCCGTAAAAAAGGTTGATCGTTTTGAGGAAGTTAAAAATATTCCGCCTAATGTTTTTGAAAAGAGATATCGCCAATTTACATTTACATTTAATCCAGAGGATTTACGTCGGTGAAACGTTTTTTATTGCTAAGCATAATTTTTATAACTGGTTTTGCACAGGCTCAGTTAACAAATATAACTATTACCCACGGTGTTGATAATCCGACACGCATAGCGGTTGTGCCGTTTAATTATGTGGGCCCTGCGTTGCCTGAGGATATTCCTGCAATCATCCGTAATGATTTAAATTTTAGTGGGCAGTTCGAATCAATCCCTGTTGAAAAAATGATTTCCTATCCAAAAAGTGAGGCTGAAATTCACTACCGTGATTGGAAAATGATTAATGCAGAATTTTTATTGATTGGCGATATTACCCAGCAAGCGGGCCGTTATTTTGCTAACTTCGAATTATTCGATGTGATACAGCAAAAGCGTGTGCTATCGCGCAGTGTTCCTATTGAAGGCAGCGAAACCCAGTTGCGTGATATCGCTCATCGCATTAGTGATAAGGCTTATGAAACGATTACTGGAATTCGCGGCATTTTTTCTACTAAAATTATTTATGTAGAAGCATTTCAAAAACCTGCAAAATGGCGGTTAATGTTATCGGACGTTGATGGAGCTCGTTCGCGTTCACTTTTAGATTCCAAACGTATTATTTTATCGCCAGTTTGGTCACCTGACGGTACCCGTGTAGCTTATGTTTCTTATGAGGCTGATGATCGGCCGGCAGTTTTTGTCCAAAATATAAGCACGGGCCAGCGTCAGCAAGTTACAAATTTTCATGGCTTAAATGGTGCGCCAGCTTGGTCCCCGGACAGCCGAAACTTAGCGATGGTTTTATCAAAAGATGGTAATCCTGAAATATATACATTGAATTTGGCGACAATGGGCTATACCCGAGTAACTAATCATTTTGCAATTGATACTGAGCCTTCCTGGACTACCGATGGCCTGGGTATATTTTTCACATCCAATCGTGGTGTAAAGCCACAAATTTATAAAGTAACACTTGCAAGCGGGCAAACAGAGCGTGTAACCTTCGACGGCGAGTACAACGCTCGCGGTCGCGTCTCACCCGATGGTAAAAGTTTGGTAATGGTTCACAAGCGTGATGGTTGTTGTTTAATCGCCGCTCTAGACATTAAATCAGGCAATTTGCGCATTCTAACCGAGACAAGTTATGACGAATCGCCTACTATAGCGCCCAACGGCGCAATGCTGATGTATGCGACGAGTCTTGGTAATAAAGGTATTTTAGCAGCGGTTTCGTTAGATGCCCGTACCAAGGTTCGATTGCCGTCAAAACAAGGTGATGTGCGTGAACCTGCGTGGTCACCGTTTTTTTAAACTGTTTTTTTCACTACTATAGATCTAATTGATTGGAGTAACACACATGATTTCTAAAGCAATAAAACAAGGTTTAACATTCGCAGTTGTAATGGCTTTCTTGGTTGGCTGTTCAAACAGCGACAGCAAAAAGAAACCAGTAGCTGCACCAGCGCCAACACCAGTAGTAGTTGCAGAGCCAACTCCAGTTGTTGTGGCTCCAATTGCTAGTGTTGTTTATTTTGAGTTTGATAAGTATGACCTAACTCCAGAATCTCGTGCAGTATTACTGGCTCATGCTGAAAAACTAAAAGGCGCTTCAATGTCTGTTCGTTTAGAAGGTCATGCGGATGAAACTGGTTCACGTGAATACAACATGGCATTAGGCGAAAAACGTGCTAACGCAGTGCGTGACTTCCTTGTATTGCAAGGTGTTAAAGCTGCATCTTTGGAATCAGTGAGCTACGGTGAAGAGCGTCCAGTTGCAACTGGTCACGAAGAATCATCTTGGTCACAAAATCGTCGCGTAGAAGTTAAGTACTAAGAGTCCTACCCGTATGTTGAAACATTTTCCTGCTGTTGCCCTATCTTTAGTTGTAGGTTTAATAGTTCCGGTCGTGTCAGCACAAGTACGGGTTGTTGATTCATCACCTCAGAGCGTACGCTCTGGGGTGAATCGTCAACAAGAATCTATCGAACAAAAAACTGAAGCTTATAATCAGGTTCAGTCCCTCCAGCAAGAAGTCTCCGAATTGCGTTCACTGGTAGAAGAACAAGGCCATGAACTTTCTCGTTTAAAACAACAACAATTGGATAATTATGTCGATCTTGATCGCCGTGTTGCCATATTGAGTACAGCAACTAAAACCTCGGCTACAGAAGCTGTCAGTGACTCAACATCTTCAGTCTCATCGTTAAACTCTGATGCTAGTGTTTCTAATAATAGTGATTTAAGTGAAGCAGAGGAATACAAGGCAGCTTACGATTTGTTACGTCAGCGTCAGGTTGATGCGTCGCTAATAGCGTTTAAACAATATTTAAAGAAATATCCTAGCGGTGATTTTGCTGGTAATAGCTACTATTGGTTAGGTGAAATTTTCTTACTTAAAAATCAATTACCACAAGCGCGTGAATCGTTTGCTAAATTAATTGAGGGCTTTCCTAACAGTAACAAAGTTCCTGATGCTAAATTTAAATTGGGCAAGGTTTACCATTTGATGGGTGATAAAATACACGCGAAAGCAATGTTAAATGAAGCTGCTGCAGGTTCTGGCGACTCTTCTCGTCTTGCAACTCAATACCTTAAAGATAATTTTTAATCATCCTCCCCCGTTCATATTTAGTGTATCGCATGCCTGCCAAACTAAATTTCTTCTTGTTTTAAAATTGAATCCATTTCTCATATTATTCGTAATTCTTCGTTAAACAATTTCGTTTTGTAAATTAATGATTTTCAGTTGATTCGAATTTATCTTCTCTCCATACTGCTGCCCTTGCTAAGTACATAGCTTTTATCGGAGAATTTGATGCAAATTTCGGCAAATAAAGTGGTGAGTTTTCATTATCGTCTTAATGATGTTCATGGAAGTACACTTGAATCTTCCTATGATGCGGAACCAACGGTTTATTTGCACGGACATAGTAATTTGTTGGCCGCGCTAGAAGAGGTTATGCTCGGCAAAATAGCCGGTGATAAACTTATTATTACACTTAACCCTGAACAGGCCTACGGTGCACGGCGCGAAGGTGCGACTCAGCGTATTCCCATTAAGCATTTACAAGAATCCACGCAAAAAAATAAATTAAAGCCAGGTGCGATAGTGCGCGTGAATACCTCTAAAGGGCCATGGGAAGCTGTCGTATTGAAGGTAGGTAAATTCAATGTGGATATTGATAGTAATCATCCTTTATCCGGAAAAACGCTGACCTTTGATATTGAAATAGTAGATGTTCGCGACGCAACTGAGGGTGAATTGGCTCACGGTCATGTTCATGGAGTTGGTGGGCATCACCATGATTAAAAGATATTAGCAAAACAATTATTCGATCCGTATTGGTCGTTTCAAAATCCAGCAGCAATCCAAGCTATTCAAAAACAAGTTACGCTGGCAACCAGTACGTATCGGCCGCTACGGTCGTTTCGAGTATTAAATCTTTGATTCAAGCTTAAAAGTACATTGGCTAGCAAAGGCGTGGACAGATCATTACGGTTAAAAGTTATAAAACTGCTTGGGTTAGATCAGAATAACTTTGGCAAGATGTAGTCCACGAAAATAGACATTTTTAGCGCACTCTCCTAATGCAATGGACTACACTTCATTAAAGTGTTGTTTTTTGCGCCTTATCAAACGCAAATAAAAGCCCTTGGGAAGCATATTCAATCAATAGTTGAGACCTGTTTGTGGTTAAAGTTGTTCTCCTCATACTCTTTTCGTGTTTTGCGATCGCTTGTCGATGCGCAGCGGAGAATATTGGGAATAATGAAACGACTGGAATGGTCGGTTCAAGAAGTGTTGTTGATTTTGAAAAACAAGTTAGAGGCATGGCTGAGCGCACCGCTCTTGAAGAAAAAGCTAAAAAGGAACAAGCGCGTCGTGACGCTGCTAATAATGTCCGTACCAGTGCAATGCAGCCGCTTAAAGTATTTAAATATCAGAAAAATGGCTCAGTAATGTTTGCCGACAGCGCTCCTTTTAAAACTCCTTATCAAGTGATTGTTTACAATAGTTGTTACGCTTGTAACTTGCGCTCTAAAGTAGATTGGCAAAACACCAAGCTGTACATGAATCAATTTGCAGATAATATTAGCCAGGCTTCGACTTCTTATAATGTTGATCAAGCGTTTATCCGTGCTGTTATTCATGCCGAATCTGCTTTTAACCCACTCGCTCGTTCACGCAAGGGAGCAATGGGGTTGATGCAGTTAATGCCCTTTACCGCAAAAGAAATGGGCGTTAGAAACGCTTCTGATCCGCAACAAAATATACAGGGTGGAGTTAAGTATCTTGCCGGTCTACTGCGAACCTTTGATGGCGATCAAAATCTTGCAGCTGCTGCTTATAATGCCGGGCCTAACGCAGTGGCTCGCTACAAAGGCATCCCTCCTTATGAAGAAACACAAACCTACGTTAAGCGCGTAAATATTCTCAAGCAGCGCTATAAAAGCCAAATGGTATTGGCAAATAAATAATCTTATTTTTTCTTAACTTCATTTTGACTAGTGATTATAGGAGCGCTTTCGGTGTTTGACGGCGCTTCTTGGTTGCCAATAATATAGTCGTAAATATTCACTGCTTTTTGCGAAGTTTGATTGTAAATATTTTGTAGAGCTCTACTAGCGCCGATCTTACTATCCGGTGTTCCATTGCACCATGAACCTTTAAAGTATTGATAAAATGATCGAGCATAATATTTTTGCTCTACCGGGTAGTTATTGGCTAATAAATTAGTCCCTAATTCTTCACTTAATATTTTGTCGCATTCACAATCGTATTTTCCCTTTTCTGCATAACACATATCATGACGCATGCAACTAGCATCCAACTCATTAATGGGTAATGCCGCCGTGTTCATATATCGCGGATAATCAAGCCCACACCAATTTCCGTATACACCAAAAGTGGTGATATTGGCGTTTGGTTTGACGGGCTGTGAGCCGCAGCTGACCAGCGTAATCCATAAGGTGAAGGCAAAACCTAGTTTTATCATGGCATTCCTGCGAAATAAGTCTATTGAGCGTAAGTAATTAGATTGGGACATGGCGCATTATTGCCAGTTTACATATATTTTACTCAATTGCGCTAAGAATGAAACTCACTTACTGCATTATCCATTAACCCTCCAACCTTGATTATTACTTAATCGTTAGCACTATTCGAAATTTAGCAGTGCGCTAATAAAGCGTTTCTATTGTATTAAGCATTATTGAGCTGCAGTAGGTTTTTTGCCATTACACATAAACACTAATTCCATTCTATTAATTTTCTCTTTTTACATATTTCTATTAGAAATTTGATTTATTTGTTGATTGTTTAAACAAATAAATCATAAATTGGAAATGTATTGGAATAGTTTTTTTTTTGAGCATAATGGAGTGGCGGCAAAAGTTGTTTTATATATTATGCCGCCAAAGAGTTGCTGTTGGCGTTCGAGGTTTTATTGAGCTTATTTATTCATCGGTCTTTTCAATTTAATAGTGAGGTTTCTATGTCATCAACTGCCTTGAAAATCCAAAAATTTCAATCCAAAAGTGATTATTATAGTATTGCTGCTAAAGGCCCTATGTTAGATAGGGTATATTCTATGCGCTATAGGAGTTATAGTGAAAAAGATTATATTGAAAAAAATTCTTCTCATAAATTTATGGATGAATATGATGCCAAACCAAATTGCACATCATTTTTGACATATTATAAGAACAAGCCTTTTGGTTCGGTGCGAACCTGTGCTTTTAATCCAGAACTGAATAATGTTGTTCCAGTTATGGAAGTGTTTGGTAAGGAGTTAGGCGAGAGTATTGGTTACGGATCAACATTCATAGAGGCGAATAAACTTGTAATCGATCCAAGTTTTCAGGATAAGGCGGGAGTGGTTGCAAGATTGAATGTGTATGAAAATATTGTTAATTCTATTGTTGCGCATGATGCTAAATATTTAGTGGCCGGTATTAGAACAGAACATATTAAATTTTATAAATTTCTTCATTTTGAAGTGATCTCTGAAGAGAGAGCTTACCCACATTTAAGTTTTAAAACGGTATTGGTGATATGCCCCGATGTTAACGCGTTTCGAGATAAAATATACAGTAGAACTCGTCGGAGTGAGGTTGTGAATGATTCATTACTTAGTAACGTGTCTAGTTGATTTATTTGTTGTTTTTTTAGCATTATCTAAACGGAGCAATCCTGCGGCTAAGCCTTTAGCGTTAACAGCATTTAGCATAGGGCTATGGTCATTGGAGTTGTTTCTATTGACCGTTGTAAAGGATCTTTCGGTCTTATCTTTTTGGTTCCATCTAACACGGTGGGGTATGTTTTTTATTGCCCCATCTGTTGCGTTTTTGGTGTGGCGCTTAATTGGTGGGGGGGCTTCACGCCTGTTTTTACAGGCTGTAGTTATACCGGCTTTTATTTTTAGTTCGATATTATCTTTCGCAAATTTATTGTTTTTTCCTTCTGTTTTGGTGCCAGCTATTGGTGGCTATCTTCCTAAGGTCGATAATATTTTTTATTTTTTTGCAGGAAGTTTTTTGTCATGCTTACTCGCAACGGTATTTTTTTGTGCGGCTAAATTCAAATCAGGCACTCACAGAGAAAAGCAAAGAATTAGATGGTTGTTGATGACAGTTACGCTGATTTTATTAATGGGATTGATTAGCATTTATTTGGTGAAATATAGTTTTTATTTGAAGTTTGTGGGCGCGGTAGCAAATATCGTGTTTATTAGCTTACTTTTTTACGCCACCGTTCAAAATAATCTTATGGATGTTCGCTCAGCTATCGGTGTCACAATGGCAAGAGCGGCAATTTTAGCTGCTATCGTTTGGTCTTATTTTTATGTAATAGAATTTATGGGGGACGGCTTCAACTCCTTAGGTGGAGCGGCTGTGATGATTGTTTTTGTCGTTGCTGTTTTGGAGTTGTATCCACGGTTGCTAAAGTGGTTATTGCCCAACGCAAAAAAAATGCTAGTTAAACATGGTTATGAATTCGATCTGGTAAAAGAAGATACCGAAAAGGCACTTAATCATACGATGAGTATCTCCACGATGTTTGAGGTGCTGGATCACTTATTTTTAAAAATTATTAGGGTAAATCATTACAAAATTTTAGTGATCGAGTCTGATGTAACGCGAAACGTTAGTCGAGTAAGCGATGGAGTTATTCATTTACCGCTTGAGTTTGTTGCAGAGGAGCATAGTCTCGTTAGTTACTGTGTTCAAAACGGCAGTTTAAACATGGCAGATGAAATGCCATATGCCATAAAACATGAAATGGAAGTGCAGCGTGCGGCTTTGTGCTTTGCGGTGACGTTTAATAAAAAAATACTGGCCATAGTGCTGGTTGGTACTTCCTCGGATCTTTCTTATTACCGTTATGATGACATTAAAATGTTTGAATGGCTTTCGAGTGAGCTTGGGCAAGTATTGCAGCGTTTAATTCGTCTTGACGATATGCAGGATCAATTGGGTGAGGCTAAGAAAACATTGTCTATGCTGGGAATGATGAGCCACTACCATCACGATATTAAGGCGCCGTTCGCGATTATTGATGGAGTGTTTTCCAGTAATATGTATGATCGTGATAAGCAGAAAGATATTGTATTGGCTCAGGTTGAGCGGGGTTCCAAGCTTATTGCTACTATGGCGAGCATATTAGGCGGCAAGCGTCGACGACGTGTGCAGCCCTGTGCATTAGAAGTGTTGATGAAGGATTGTGTGTTTGTTTTTGAAACCTCTATTGATAAAGTGGAATATGATTTAGCTAATATTCCTAAAATAGCAGGTGATGCTGAAGACTTGAAAATTCTTTTTATTAATTTAATAAAAAATGCTGTTGAGGCGCGTCAGGGCCGAGAAGAAGTAGTTGTTCAAATAACTTCGTGGGTAGAAGAAACCTGTGTTTGTATTTCCATTAAAGACAATGGTGTTGGAATGACGAAACAACAGTTGGCTGGTTTATGGGAGCAGGATTACAGCGTTAAAGAATTTGGAAGTGGTATTGGTATGCAGGCTATCAAACGGATTGCGGACGAACATAGTGCACGAATTGAAGTTCGTAGTGAAGCTGGCCGTGGAGCTGAATTTATTTTTCGTTTTCCTTCCGCATTAATAGTGAATGAAAATATTAGTGGTACAAAGGATGAACTTGCTGAAAGGCGTGCAATTTATACAGTGGAAACTAAAAATATTCATTAACTATGGCCGATAAATTTCAGAGCCCGTTTAATCCTAAGCGTGCTCTGAATACGTAGTTAATTGTAATGATATTTAACCGTAAGCCCATAAGAACGGGGTGGATCGTAATAGCCTCGCGGAACACCTAAAAATGAAACGGAACGTTGTCTTAAATTTGTTTCATTGGTGATATTTTTGACCCACAGTGAAATATCCCAATCATTATCGACCTTTATTCCCACTCGGCTATTGGCAATATTGTGATGGGTAATCGCATTAACTGGCTTGTTATCCGGGTTAGAAAAATAGCTGCCGCTATAGCCGTAATCAATGTGTCCATAAAAAGATAGATTTTCAGTAAAATCGTGTTGATAGTCGAGCGCTACATAATACGAGTGTTCCGGTGCAAATGGCAGGTCGTTATTGTCGTAATCAATACCTACTCCACCGCCATTTTTGAATTCATCAAACTTCGCTTTGGTAAAAGCAGCATTAAAACTCATGCTAAGGTCGCTATAAAATTTTATATTGGCATCCAGTTCTAATCCTTGGCTGGTAACTTCGCCAGCATTTGTATACGAAATTATAGTGCCGCCAGCGTTGGTTCTCACAAATTGGAATACTTGAAAGTCATGAAATTTTGTAGAAAAAGCTGCAGTATTTAGCGTGAGGTAATCGTCGAAAAATGTGGATTTAATACCTAACTCATAATTGATGGCGTATTCAGGATTAAATTGGAAATTTTCCAAGGTAGATAAAAAATCTGCATTCCAGCCACCGCTTCTATAGCCGCGTGAAATCGCGCCGTACATTAAAATGTTAGGTGAGTAGTGAAAATTAAGTCCTATTTTTGGTAAAAATTCGTTGTAGGTTTTATTATCGCGTAAATTTTTTGTATTAATAAAAAGCCCAGTCGTGTCGAGGCTACTGTAATCCATATTTTTGGTTTCATGAATATAGCGAATTCCACCAGTAGCTTCCCATTTATCAGTAAACCGCCAGTTACCATTGCTATACACTGAGTAAGATCTGGTATTTGCTGAAGCCGGTGTTGTTATCGATGTATTTGATCTGCTAGGAAAGTGAGCTCCGAGATTTGCGTGTCTTTCGGTGGAAACATCTTGATCTAAAAAATAGACACCAACAACGTAGTCCGTCGTTTCATTTTGTGGAGATACCAAGCGAAGCTCTTGGCTCACTTGTGTGTTCTTTTCATCAAATAAGCTGGTTGCTACGTCAAGTGGTGAATAGTCCTCTTCACTCAGTTCACTAAATTCAGCTTTACGTAAGCCAGTAATAGAAATTAATTCGTAACGTTGCGTTGTTAAATAATGGCCTGTAACGGTAGTGCCGTTTAGTTCGCGTTGTGAAAATTCATCAGCGTTGTGTGCTACGTCACGCGGTCCCGGCGCAAGGCTGAAGCCTTTAAAGTTGCCAATATCAGCTAATGCCTGAGCGTTGCTTGATTGAGTGTCGTCATTTAAATAATCAAAACCAACATCAAGAGTAAAATTTTCAATACCTACATAGCGAAACTTGAGTTTTGCATTTTCTCTGTCGAGACCTTGTAAATCTCGATCCAGCGTAACGTTGTGAACAAAACCATTTTGCTCCGTTTTGCCGACTAACAAGCTGGCGTATAAGTCTGTTGTAATGGGCAAATTTAATTTTCCGGTGGTAGAACGGAGATCAAAATTACCGACATCTGCAAGCAGCTCAAAGGAAGGTTTATTGGTGGGGGCTTGAGTAATAATATTAATGGCCCCAACAATGGCGTTAGCACCAGATAAAGTGCCCTGTGGGCCTCTAAGCACTTCAATGCGCTCAACATCCAATAGGCTTTGATCGAACGTTGACGAGCGACCCGTAAGCACGCCATCAACATAGACTACAGCGCGTGCATCACTACCAATGTTGCGCGAGTATGCGCCAACTCCACGAATCGATATTTCACCCCGTGTATTTCTTCCGCCGGTACCGAAGTTAATATTGGGAATTGCATATTCTGTATCAGTTAGCGAGCTAGCGCCGATATTGGAGAGAAATTCACTGTTGTAAACACCTATGGCAATAGGCACTGATTGGATATTTTCCTGACGCATTTGCGCAGTCACAATAACTTCGTCGATTGATAGTGAGGATGTTTCCTGCGCCAAAATAGCAGCACTGGAAGACATGGTCAGAGAAAGGCAAGAATAGTAATACATGGAGCGTATGGGTATGCGTGGTTTTATTTTGCGCATGCTAATGTCACTTAATTAAAATATTTGTGACATCTTAATCATTATTGATATGTAATCTCAATATATTTTGGAAATTTTCCAGCTTTAATGGTTTCTCAAGAAAATTGGTAAACCCGAGTTCTAACAATTCACTGCGTTTATTACCGATTGGCATACTTGTTAATCCAATAATTATTATTTGAGGATTAATAAACTTACGTAATTCTGTGGTCGCTTCGACACCGTTCATTTTTGGCATTTGCAGATCCATTAAGATCAAATCGTAATGTTGTTGTTTGCATTTCTTAATAGCTTCAAGGCCATTATTAACACAATCAACGTGATATCTTGGTGTAAGTAAATTTAATCCAATATCTTGATGAATTGTTTCATCCTCAACTAAAAGAATATTTCTGATTTCCCGAATTGATGAGGCAGTAAGATTTGGTGTGGGACTAGGAGCCAAATTGGTTGAAGTATTTGAGTTATTATTTTCAAGTACGTTAGATAGATGCCTAATATTTTTTTGTATTACGCCGAGGTTATTTTTAATGGCGTTGGGAGCATTGATTAATGCTGCGATAATTTTTTCATCATTCAATAATTCATGAATGAGTTGCGGATTTTGTAAGGCTGCAATAAGTTGAGGTAGGTGTTTAATGAGAAGGTCGGCATTC
>JANPKH010000196.1:0-2456 GCA_031425935.1 Gammaproteobacteria bacterium
CCCCTCCGTGTCGTAGAAGGTCCGGCCGATCGCCCGGATCCACTTCTCACCCCCACTACCTGACATGGTGCGGTATTCGATGTCGTACTGCGTCCGGTTGGCAATGGAGGCGTCGATCGCCTGGCGCGTCCGCTCGCGATCGTCAGGATGCAGCCGCTCGTAGAAGAGGTCGATTGTGACCTCGGCACCAGGCGGCAACCAGAAATGTTCCTTGACCCGGTTATCCCAGATCAATTTGTCGAACGGCAGGTCGCAGAACCAGAACCCGACCTGCGCGCCATCCTTGACGAGATCGAAACGCAACTTGTTGTCGCGCAGTTCCGCCAAGGCGCCGGCCAGTTGCAGTTCGGTCTTGCGCCGTTCCGTGATGTCCTGGAACAGGATGGCAAACTTCCGATGCCGGGGCTCGCCGACGCGGAAGGCGTGCACGTCGAACCAGCGGCCCATGGCTTCCGAGCCCTGCTCGAAGCGGGCCGGCTCACCGGTCAGCGCGACTTTGCCGTATAGCTCGATCCAGTGCGCCTCGAGCCCCGGCACCAGTTCCAGGGCGGTCTTCCCCGCCGGATCCACCAACCCGGTCTGATGTTCGAACAGCGGATTGACTTCGAGGAAGCGGTAGTCGACCGGTTTCCCGGACGGGTCCACCAGCAACTCGCAGAGGCAGAACCCTTCATCCATCATCTCGAAGAGGGTGCGATGCCTCTCCTCGGATTCTCGAAGCGCCTGCTCCGAGCGGGCGCGCTCAACCGCGGCCCACGTCCGCTCTGCGGTCTCTTCGACGAGTGCGACCTCATCCCGCGACCAGCTGCGCGGTTCGCGCGCGTGCACTGCCAGTCCGGCAACAAACTGGCCGCCCTTGATCAGCGGCACTCCGATATGCGCGCCGACCTGAATCGCCAGATAAGCGCCGCGCATGGCGGGAGTCAATGCGGCATCGCTGGCGACGTCGCCACTGACGACCGTCTGCCCGCTGGTGAGGCTGGCCTGCAACTGCGGGCCGAAGGATTCGATCGGATAGCTGCCCGCGATCGTCGTGGTGGCGTTGGCGAAATCGCGCGCCACCACGTAGTCCTGACCCCGAACCTCGAAGTAGGCCACGCGGCTCGCGCCGAGATGTTCGCCAAGAAGTCGGCTGGCGGTGGATTGAACGGCTATCGGGTCGGCGAGCGGTCTCAGCGCATCGGCGAGGGCGATGCGAAAGGCATCAACGGTCGCCGCCCCAGTTGGGTGTGCAGCGACGGCTTGCTGCTCTGCCTCTTCCCCGCTCATCCGCCCGACGATGCTCTCAAGTCGTTCAAGGCATTGCAAGCTCGACCATTTCGACTCGCGTCCGTTCCCCATAAGGCGTTGACGCTGCGGGGCAGCTTACGTAGATTGTGGGCCATCGTCTATTGCGGTTTGACTTGACGAGGAGGTTGACACCATGCGATTCGTCGCCCGCTTTGCCCCGCTCTTGCTGTTATCCAGCTCGATTGCGTTCGCGCAAGGGGGCGCGACCTCGTCGATATCCGGTGTCGTCAAGGATGACGGCGGCGGCGTGCTGCCAGGCGCGATCGTCGTCGCGATCGGCACCGCGACCGGCACCCGATCCGAGACGGTCACCAACAACAGCGGCGCTTATTCGATTCCGGCGTTATCCGCAGGCGTCTACACCGTCAACATTTCGTTGACCGGCTTCAAGACCTCCGCAATCAACAGCGTTCGCGTGCAGCTCGGTGTGCCGACCACCGTCAACGCGACGTTAGGCGTCGGCACACTCGAAGAAACCATCACCGTCAGCGGCGCCGGCGCCGAGCTGATCAACACGCTGACACCGGCGGTCACGGCGACGATGAACGTCGAGCAGATCGCCGTGATTCCGACGCCGACCCGCAATGCGTTGAACGCGGTCACCTTCATGGTCGGCGTCAACACGCCCGGCGGCATGCGCGGGTCGACGATCAACGGCCTGCCTGAATCGTTCCTGAACCTTACGCTCGACGGCGTCAGCAACAACGACACGTTCAACAAGAACGGCGATGGGTTTTTCTCGCCGGTGCGGCCGCGACAGGACGCCGTCGAAGCCGTCACCGTGACCACTGCGGTCGGCGGCGCGGAGGTCGGCGGCCACGGCGGCGCGACCATCAATTTCGTGACGCGCTCGGGCACTAACCGTTTCACCGGCAGCGCCTACGATTACTTCCGCGACAAGAGCCTGAATTCGAATTACTGGTTCAACGAGATCAACGGGCAGCCGAAGAACGATGTGCGTGTGAACCAGTACGGTCTTCGCCAGGGTGGGCCAATCGTGCGGAACAAGGCGTTTTTCTTTGCGCACTACGAGGCCGTGCGGAATCCGAATGACGCGTCGCGGACGCGCACGTCACTGCATCCGCGGGCGCTCGACGGCTGGTTCCGCTACAACGTCACGGCCGGGGGCCAGGTGACCGTTCGTGAAGTCAACGTGCTCGACCTGG
>JANPKH010000197.1:0-13160 GCA_031425935.1 Gammaproteobacteria bacterium
ATGGCCAGGTCGTTACCCGAAGCAGCATTAGCCTACCTAATGAAGTTCGTGTATTAAACAAGGCAACTCAACTACTGGTCAACGAAATAAACGAGCGTCAGGGCCAGCGACTCATTCAGATTATCCAGCCGGGTCCGCATCACAAAACGATGCCTGATATGCTCATGGCGCGAAATGGCCAACCGCTGCCACCAACCCATAAAGGAAGCATTGGTCTCCAGGAGACAGTTAAAATCCAGGCCGAACAGACAACGGGTGGCGAACTAAAGTCTAAGATTACCCACCATTCACCAGTCGAACGATTAATGCAATCGGTTCAACCAGTCGAACGTGTTCGCCCAACCGTAAAAGTTGGGTAGTCTCGAATCAAAGGGGAATGGGGCAGACACCATCCCGCGCCCGTTCCGGTCGGGGACCGTGCCTGCCCCATTCGGTGTCCCGCAAAAGTCGGCCCCGGTATGGCTCGTCTTCGACATTCGTCTTTGACGACCATACCGGGGCCGACCCTTGCGTATGGACACCTCGAACCAAAGGGGTAAAGGAGAAGGACTCGAACCAAACAGGGCCTGTAAAGCGTAAGACGTTGTCCAATAGTCTTTTATGTGAAATAAAGTCGACGTATTTTTAGGAAATATTTCAGCGCGGCCCCGACGTGTGATTTCGGGCGATGTATGCTACTTTCTCCCAGTGCCATCCGTACACGGTTGGCCATTGACAACCGTATCAATCGCGATTTGATTGCCGAAGCTCGCGCTCAGGGCTTCGTGTTCTCGGATCCCCCGGCGGACTTTTCTGTATGGCAACAGCTCGAAACCGCCGACCTTGAAAATCCGGCTTACGACTGTTCGCCGATTATAGCAGAATGGCTTCTTGGCAAATCCATCGAAGCAACGCTCTTTCAACTCTATCAGCAACGATGCCGGAACATCGGGCAACTATCCAACGCATGACACGAGCTAACATTTTGCTGACGAGAAACGGCATCAAAACCGTCTGCGTCATAGACAGCAGTGCTTATCCAGAAAGTTTGCCCAACATCATCGCTGACTTTGACAATTGGGTATCAGAGTGGAATGAGCAGCGTATCAATGCATCATACGCTTATGAGGTTGATTTCGATGAGCGCACCATACGGGGTTGGGTACATCTGTGCCGCAACTGGAACGCCTACGATTTGCAACAGGCCATCAAAGAAAATGTTAACGACAGAATCGGCCCTCGGTTGCCGGAAGGATGGACGTTAAACGACGATGCAGACCCTTTAGTGGTAAGTGATTATCAAACTGTTTTTGAATACTAACCCCCTTATATTATGCAAAGCAAAGAGTGTATCAGCATATTGTTAAGCGAGGTTAACAGCCGGGAAGATGGAACGTACCCACTAACCCAACCGGCCACACCCGAAAAAGAAGCCGTTACTATTTGTCGACTGGCAGAACTGTTAGGCCGATCCTTAAACCGACGAGTATTAGCCGGTATCGAGCTAATTGAGGAAGGAGCCGCCCGCGTTGCCCCGTCGCTATTTCGTGAAGTAGGCTATGATTTAACCTTAGCCATGAGGTATATCAACACGAAGCTACCGGCTGGTTACCATGTACAGAAGATGGAAGAGGGCTATTTCCTGATTAACCAAACTAAGCGAGACGCTCACTATAACGAGTTAGAGACGGCATGAGAAACCTGATGAACGAATATCTAAAAACATTGTACGACCAGATTGGTAAAGCCGCATTTTTCATGATGAACGCCCGGCAATTTACCATCGACAATGAGCAAAATGCCCTGGAGTGGACAATTTCCGGTTCATCAGTATCAAGTGTGCGTGTTGCATACGATTTTGGAGAGGATTTATACAGCGTGGCTTTTATGACCCAAACGCTGACGCACCTTTCAAAAGTGATTATTGAACGAGTTGAGGTGGGCGAGCTTCACGCGACTATCGAGCGCGTAACCGGTCTAAGCCTTTCCATTCCCCAAATACGATTGGCTCATTAAACAGACGTTCACGCGTCTACGCCCCTGAACCGGGCGATAAGCGAAGGGGAAATACAAGCTAAAAAAATAGGATAATTAAAAGATAAATGTACGTCATTTATACTTTTTTATGTAAGCTTGTAGATCGTATATTTACAGTATCAACTTACAGCGCGGCCCCGACGTGTGACTTCGGGCGATGATATGCAAGCCAAATCCCGGACAGGTAAGGCTCGGTCTGTTCCAACATTGGTCCAGTTTCAAACGTATGCGGCAGGCCTCCTCAACGAATATGCGTTGACCAATGCTGGTAAAGTACTGGCCCGTGGCATCAAATGGTCTTTTGAGGGAGATGATTACCATGTAGCTTGGAAGGCTCTTTTCACCCGTGCGCGGCAACTGAACCTGCGCTATTGCAAGCACCTTAAACGCTTCTACAGTCCATCACCACCTAAACCAATCCTCGGTGACCGAGTGCAACTAACGAGTACTGGGGAAACGGGCATTGTGATGGGTTTCAAATGCTTTGACATACTCGTTACATTGGATATCAGTAGGAGGGAAGCTATAGTAAGTCAGGAGTATTTAATCAACCTACCGGCACAACAACCAGTTATAGAAACCCATCAATCATGAACTATAAAATTGAGAAAACTGAGTTTGTCATTGAGGGCCGTGCTAGCACTGAAACCGATGACCGCCAGTGAATTTGGGTAGATGGAGTGGAAGTGTTGCCCGATGTCAGTCAGAAAATCAGGAATCATTCGCCCGACGGACATAATTGGGGTTACGGTGGCTCCGGCCCAGCCCAAACGGCGTTAGCCATGTGTCTTCATATTTTTGGGCATAAACGGTTAGCCGAAGTATTGTACCAAGAGTTCAAACGTTCGTTTGTCTCCACCTGGCAACCGGCTGGGTCAGATTTCAAAACGAAGATTGACATCACTGATTTTCTGGTTGAGAACCGCGACCTGATCCGGCGCGAGGAGGAATATCAAGCCGCGCTTCAGGAGTTAAAAGACGAGAAGTACGAAGATGAATAAACATCAGAACAGCAGGCTGCACCCAGTAGCCTGCTATTCTATACCTGCGCGGCCCCGACGTGTGACTTCGGGCGATTCAGATGTACAACAATGTTGAGTTAGAAAAGCTACTTGGCAAAATTGTCCATAAAGGCCGCAACTCCGGGCAGCCTTATACAGAGACCATTGCCCTCGCGCTCTGGAACTCCCTTCGCAAACCTGAACGTGAAGCAGTGTTCAAGGAGTTGGAGACCATCCGGGAGCGAAACGACGAATTTGGACAACGGATGTTGCTCTCCTTAAATACCGAGCAGAAATGATTTTCCAGACACAAAGACCCCTTACTGTTTTATGGTTCGGTGCCGGCCAGGACTCAACCGCCTTATTGTACCTTTCACAGTTCGATTCAGTATTCCAGACCCGTTTCGTTGGCGACTCCCAGTTGCTGGTAGTTGGCAGTGACACGGGCAATGAGTGGGATGAAACCTATGACCACATCGCTGGTGTAAGCCAATTTTGTGCGGAACGAGCGGTTCCTTTTCACTTCATTACCCCGGATCAAGGGTATCATGGTGCGACTTGGCAGAGTTTACCCGCACAGATGGAGCGCAATGATAACATCATGTCGGTTGCCGGAATCAAATCCTGCACGGACAATCTAAAAATCAAAGTATGCTACCGATTTCTGGCTGATTACCTACGGCAGCAATACGGGTACGAAGGCAGCAAGGTGCAGGTATTTGACCAATATCGGGAGATATTCGGTAAGTTGACATGCTGGATTGGCTTTGCAAAAGGGGAAGAGAGTCGTCAGCTCGACCGCGCACAGATTGAGTTGTTTCCAAACGCCATCAAGGACCCACGGCCAAAATGGATGCTCCGGAATATCCGCCAACGGTATCCACTTATTGAACTGGGACTTGACCGCGCCGGTTGTCAACGCATCATCGCGGGATATGGGCGATGGGTGCCACCGCCATCGAATTGCTGGATGTGTCCGTTCCAAAACGATGTCGAATTGGTTTACCTGTTCCGCACCCGGCCCGACCGCTGGCAATATTGGGTCGAACGGGAAGCAGCCAAAATTGCCAAGAATAAAACCAGGACGCGGAACTTGGGCGTAAAAGGTGAATTGTTATTACCGGCTGTGCTGGAGCGGGCCTTGCAACGATATGGACATCATACAGTAGATGAGTTACGAGAATATCGGTTCAGTCATGGACATTGTGTACGGTCGAAATATTAGCGAAACGCTGGTAAACTGGCTACAAGGCGTTATTTTGGCTTTCGGGTTCAATGTGTCCCGAATCCGAAAGCCGAAGCCCATGCGCCCACGTATCAATCGTACTAATCTGAAGCCATCAACTGCCCCTCCCATTGAGGTGTTAAAACACATTGGCGGAGTTAAATTGTTCTCACGCTATGTACCCAAGGCCACAGAGAATGTTAGTGAAGTCAGCAATCAAAATGAAGCCAATGCAGGGTTAAAAGAGCGTGTGCTGGAATATGGTGCAGAATACCGAAATGCGGTCTATTATGCAGCCACACCCGAAGAAGCGATTCGTGGATTAAGAGGGAAGTTAGCCAGTCGCACCAGTCAGGACGACGAGGTGCTTACCCTACAAACTGGCATTCAGGCAGGCTTAGACGAAGACTGCATTCGTCAGTTCTGTACCGACAATGACCTCGACCCAACCAATAGCATTACCCGGCGTGATTTGCGAAAAGCTGTTTTACAGCATCGGGCATTAAACTGCGCGCAGTATAAGGTAGGGTTGGGGAAGGTGAAGGTGTTCTTGAATTGTAAGTGACATGTTGACGAATCCGCCAAAGAACAGAGGGGAATATTAATTAGAATCACGTGGAGTTACAAAGCTCGTTGTCAGTACTTTATGACTTGCTTACAAGCTATCCCATGCCTATCTTTGTTATGTAATCATCAGCGCGGCCCCGACGTGTTATTTCGGGCGAACTACATGGCTAAACAGTCTAATACCCTCACTCCTGTTGCTGTTCAAAACATTGGCCCGTTCCAGATTCTGAATGAAGAAACCGGCGAAATCCTCGACAAATACCTGTATATCGAAGGCGCACCGCGAACCTATCGCTTCGATGCTAAAGAGGGTGTATTTGCTATTGAGGGCGTTGATAAGGTTGGCAGAACGATCACCTTTCAACCCATTGCATGGCGGATTTTTACGGACGATGTTCTCAAGCAGGGTCTAAAACAGTGGGCGGAAATCTTTTTCATCGACGAACACGATTGCGTATCGACGGTGGCCTTTCACGGCTATTCAGTGGACAACGTTCTCAACCTTATCAAGCCGCTTACATATGCCCGCAAGAAGCTGTCGGATGTGGTTGTTACGGCGGTGGCGGAGAAAAAGGAGAACAACAAAATCCAACCGAAAGGTACGTACTACATCGCATCGTTCACCTACGTGCTGGCAAAACCTGACCAGGTGAAAGGGTTTAAGGAGTATATTGATACGGTGAAATTATACCGGCGCGAGACCATCACAGCCGCAGCCAGCTACAAAACCATCGTCAACGTGTTCAATCCGTTTGCCCCGGAGAATTGTGGCTACCTTGCCGAAGCGGGTTTTGTCAAGCCTGAACAGTCCGAAGATTTGGAGGTAGCAGTTGGCGAGGAGGCCGAAATCGAAACGGCCTGAGCCGTAAACAACAGGAGTCAACAGCTTGGTCCAACGGCCAGGCTGTTGGTGTTTTAGCCCAAGAACCAAAGGGGAAAATAGCTAAAAAATGAATCAGAAAGGCAGTTAAAAGTCTGACAATTAACGTATTAAACTTGAAGAGTTGGCAGATAGACCGTATCTTTGTTCTGTAATCAAATAGGCGCGGCCCCGACGTGTGACTTCGGGCGATACCAGTGAAAACGAGAACCATCCGATCGAAACGGACTATCTATGCCCAGTTGTCAAAAAATGCAAATGCTATTCAGCCCGACACGGCTCGATGTACCGATGACCGGGGTAGCGATGCCCAACCACAAGTTGACACATACACCCGGATTACGGATTTAATAACGGAGGAAATAGAAAATGGTCGCGTACCCTGGCGCAAAACGTGGGGCTACCTGGCCGACGGTACCTGTGAGTTGCCCCGTAACTACCTGACTAATCGGCCCTACACGGGTATCAACAGTATGCTGTTGGCCTGTACGCCGTTTGATCGACCGTATTTTATGACGTTCAATCAGGTAAAAGCCAAAGGTGGTACCATTCGCAAAGGCGCAAAGGGGGCCATCGTGGTGTTCTGGAAGATCTTGCCGAAAGACGAAGAGGTTACGTTTAAGTCGGGCGAAAAAAAGACGAAAACGGTAAAGATCCCCCTGTTAAAACCCTACCACGTTTTCAACGTTGCCGACATCGAGGGCATCGAATTTGCTATGCCCGAACGACGTACCGCCGACCAGATTGCGGAAACGGAACAGATAGCTGCTTGTGAAGCGGTAGTAGCTGGTTATCCCAATCCCCCCAAATTCAGTAACCGCGACTCACGCCGGGCATTTTACTCCCCTACATACGACGTGGTTAATATGCCCCGACTGGCGGCATTTGAAAGCCCACAAGCCTATTTTCAGGTCTATTTTCACGAATTGACCCACTCGACAGGCCACCGCGACCGGCTGAACCGAAAAGAGTTGGTCGAAACGGAGGGCTACGGCGGAGCGAATTATAGCAAAGAGGAATTAACCGCCGAGTTAGGCGCGTGTTTTCTGTCGGCTTATTGCGGCCTTCAGTTTGAGCAGGACAAAGATATGCTACACAATACAGCCGGTTATCTGCGCGGATGGCTATTATCCCTCCGCAACGACAAAACGCTTTTTGTTCGGGCAGCCGGGCAGGCCCAGAAAGCAACTAACTATATTCTTGGTCTGACCGCCGAAGAGGCCGACGGTGAAAACTAACCGGCATACAGTTTTACGGCGTAGTCAAGATTACGCCGTAAAACGGCTCAACCAGAGGGGAAGCGAAAAAACAGGTTAACCCAGAGGAAACATAAAGCTACAGGTTCTCTGAAAACCAGTTGCACTACCCGCCATATACTCGTAAATTGAAGTGTAAAAAGGCGCGGCCCCGACGTGTTATTTCGGGCGATTACTATGTTTGTTGCTGAGGAGCGTAATGAAATGACTCCCGCCCAACTTATCCAATTCCTGACGAATAAGCCACCTGTGGGGGCGGCAATAATTCTCAGGATGAAACGGGGTTATGTATTGATCGCGGTGGGTAGGGAAGGCAGTTTCGATGAACCGTTCGTCAACTTCGACGGGGTTCCTCTGTTCGTTATTACGGATGAGGTGACCGCCGAGCAGTGGGGACAAGTGGTGAAGGACGGACAAGATTACTTTGCCAAACACGGCCCCCTAACAGCCTTTCAACTTGTCATCGAGTTGACGAAGTGGCTAAGTACTCAGCCAACAACATAGCGTTAAATCCGGCTAAGGCCGGGGAAACAAAGGGGAAACAGCAAAAACAGGTCAACTCAATGGGTATAAAAAGTTTGGACAGTTGGGCTTACGTTTGAGTTTTTGAGGGCTTAGTGAGAACTTAGGCCCGTTACCAACCCCATTCGCTATGAGCCAAATAGAAGCTTTTCCCGACCAACCACCGTATCGCCGGGCAGTACTGAACCGGGATATTGATAACCGCTACCTTCGCAAAGGCCGACTAGGACGAGTCTTGCCGAATCACGAGCGAAAGCACCTTGATGAGCAGACGGCTATCCCCGAATACGAGTTCTTTCTGGAGAAAAACCCGGATATGTCGTTTCTGGTGTATGCCCATGAAATTGACTGGTTATAAGTCAGTCATCAACTGCTTCTTCGTCTCCCATTGCCAGCACTGTCGCCAATGAGGTCACGTACTCTGGAGTTCCGGCAGGCACCAGCATGGAGGTTAGGTATGCCTGACTTTCGGCACTTTCGTCCTGAATCAGCCGGAGAAAAACGGTATGGTAATCTTCCCTTGTCAGCAACATCACTCGATTCGCTTCACTGTGGTAGTGATCGAGCAACTCCATTTGATCTACGTTGCCAAAGATGGCTTCTACCTGATTCAGTACATCTTCGTCGAGACGTGTTAGTTGGTTCAGGTCAATGGCTGGAGTAGGAGAGGGGCTGCTCACAGGGGCTGGTGTTGCCTGTACTATTATAATCTGGCGGGTCTTTGCCAGGGTATCCGTATTTGATGCCGGGTCGTCGCCAAATTCATCGGGCACGAGGGCGAAGTCTGGGTTATCGTCCGGGATAGCGTCAATCTCTTTAACGCTTCCGATAGCTGAAGTTTGACTGGATAGGGGAGGGGTAACCGCCGAATTTGTTGTTCCGATATCAACCATCCCAAACCGGAGTTCGTCGGTATTGACGTTAGATAGCGGCACGGTTCCGGAGAATGTGGTTCCTCCACCATTCGGAGCGGTAGGTTGGAAAAAAGTGTAGGACGTAGGGGTCGGGCGTTTGGTTTTTGTCTGTCGACGACCGCCCACAAATATCAGGACATAGACACCCCAGAGAGCCAGCCCGAACATGACCAGCACAATAAACAAATTGAGGGAAATTGTAAATAAAAGCATTGTCAGTGAAGTTTACGTTGTTCGACAAAGCGAGCCAGGTCAGCCAGGAATTCAGCCGTTCCATTCTCCGCCCGGCAGCGTTCGTGCAGGAACATGAAGTAGGCGGCATAACTCACCTCGACCCCGTGAGTGATGCCTACCTTATGCTTAATTTTTATCATGTCTTTTCGTACCTCCGGGGCTATTTCCAAACGAATGTTGGCTTTCTCTTGGGAGGTAGCAGCGGTTGGGGCCGATCTTTTTTGTTTAGTACCAGACTGGGTTGGCCGGCTTGGTTTGTGTTGCTTCGGTATCGGTTGAAGCCCGTTTTTGGCCGGTGATTGCTGAGGTTCAGTATCCGCAATAGCTAAGTCCGGCCCCAGTAGCTCACTTCTGCCGGATTCCAGTACGCTTTTTTCAACGTGGTGGACGTAAGCTTGCGAACCCTGCTCGATGGACTCCGTATTAAAATCTTCGACCGAAAAAGGAGCCGGGCGGTTGACTGATGCCCATTTGGTTGCATTGCCCAAGGGCTTTATGAAATTATCGGGTAAGCCGTCCATTGACATCAGGGTTGTGCGACTATTGCCAATTGTTCGACCTCGGCAACGAAACTTCGTACCCCTTCGACATATTGCTGGCCTTCTTCAAAGAGTATGGGTGTGGAGACGGTCGTCAATAGTTTGGTACGGTCAAATCCCGTATCGGCGGCATTGATCCGGGTTCTAAGAAAATCAATGTTGAGGGTGTACTGACCGAAATTGCTCTTGGCGGCCAGTTCGAGCATGGAAGCCTTTTTGTCAAAGGGGAACTTATACTTATTCCAGAAACAACGTACCTGTGTATCGGGAGCAATGATGCCCTTCTGCGCGAACTGATTGATGGCACTGCAATACTGCAACGATGCCACGACATCGACCTGCTGGGTCGTGAATGGCACCAGAATCAGGTCGCTTACACTCAGGACACGGATAATGCCGTCATCGAACTTACCGCCCAGATCAATCAGAACGTAGCTATAAGCATCGCGGATCGCGTCCATGTCGGCGTTGGCCAGGGCATGGCTGTCAAGGGCGTACACCGGGTACAGGTCAGAAATGCCGTTCTCAAGGTTATATCTATACCGCATGAACATTGCCTGATCAATGGCCGACAACTCGGTTATACCAACTCCACTGAATGATTCACGCGAAGGAAACTCGTACTCAAACCGCTGCCAGACCGTTTTCTCGCGTTGTCGAAGATTTGAAATAGAGAATTGGGGAGCATCGGCATCGAGAACGACAACGGATTGATGCTGTTGATAGGCCAGGTAGGAAGCCAAAACAGCCGAAATAGTCGATTTACCCATACCCCCTTTTGAGGTATGCACAGCAATTACAGTAGCCATCAAAGTAGTTTTGTGTTTTATGTGAACAAAAATATATTCTTTTGTGGACTTTTTCTAAAATTACAATGATAACCCTAATTACAACCAGCACCTACTGCACTACCCACACCCAACGTACAGCCTGTTGGCAATGTACAGCAGGCTGTGGATGTACATTGCCAACCAATTGTAAAAAGGCCACCCTAAACACATACACCACCTGCATCTTTTGGAAGCAGCAAGCTATGTTTTTGTCCGTGCAAGATGTTGGCTTTGGCTGGCCAGCTTACGGTTTGTTTTCGCGAACGTATCCAGACAGATGAGCGGATCAACCATAAGGAAAAATCGCGCTGGTCGACCCGCCTTGACTGAGGAAGAAAAGCGAAGCGAGCGAATTGAATTGCGGGTAACGCTGGCTGAAAAAAGGGAATTGGAACTTCTATGCGAACAGGGCAATGTGACGATGACAACGCTCCTGCTGACTGGTACTCTGGAAGGTATTGCGAGCTTACCACACTTCCAGCGGCTACCCACTGATGTGATGCAACAGTTGACCGCCCTGCACCAGATGGCCGGGCGACTGTTCGGCTACGCGTATACGCTCGAGACCGAGGAACGTACTCAGCAGCAAGTGCGGGAGTTGGTGTTTGAATTGGGCCAGCTTGGGGAGACCATCCGCTACCAAATTAGCCGGACTGCATTGCCCGCCCAACTCATCGGGCAGTTGACTCAATTGCGTGATGGTCTTTCCACTCAACAAACTAAGCAGACATCGGCGGAAGTGCAACGACAACTTTTGGTACTCATTAACGAGGTGTTGAACGCCTACAAACCTGATAAATCAGTATGATTGGAAAGATTGGCCGGTTTGGCAGCAACTTTCTCGGCGCACTGCAATACGTGTATTTTGGCATCAAAGCCAACCGAACCCGCGACCTGACCTCATTGCGCGGAGAACTGGTTTTTGCTCAAAGCATAAACCTCACACTTATTTCTGATACTCGCCTGAGAGGAGGAGCGACAAATCGACTGAACATTGAACAGATGGCCGAAGCCATGCAGACGTCGGCCTCGTTTAACAATCGGCTACGAAAACCCGTCTGGCATCAAAGCTTTGCTTTTCCACCTGGCGAGCAGCCTTCTAATGCAGTCCTGGTGTCTATTTGCGAGGGTTTTGTAAGGGCGTTTGGATTAGCGGATAATCAGGTATTGGTGTTTCGACATCGGGACAAAAATCATGACCATATCCACATTATCGCCAACCGGGTTAATCACATGGGTCGAACCACCGCGCTTGATAGTCAGAACTACCGGCGCACGGCTCAATTCTGCCGCCTGATGGAAGCGCGGCATGAGTTAATACCCGCCCCGCATTTGATTAGCGAAGAACTGGATGGCAAGCTCCGGTTGGCCAACACCTCCGCGACCAACCGACTTCGCCCGACAGCGGAACGCACTCCTTGCGAAACCGATAAACTTCTTGCGGCCATTATCGAGTCAAAGGGCGTGGCTACCGATATGCCGACCTTTATTGAGCAACTGCGGGAGCGTGGCTATGCGGCTGTCACCAGTGAGCGAATTGGGCCGGATAGAAAACGGTGGGTGGGTATCGTGTACGGCAAAACGTTTGCCGGTGGCACCGAACGTTGGGTCAGCGGCTCGACACTTGGGTCTGCCTTTACACACCGAGAATTATCGACCTTTTTTGAGCAAAAGGCGGTAGCACTGGCCCGGCTTTCCAGTACTACCCCGATGAATACAATGGCAGCGGAAGCGGTCGAAATATCCCGACAAGATCAGGCCGAAAAAAAGAAATCAGACGAAGTCCGTCTGAGATTCAAGCCATAGGGTAGTCAACGGATTGATGACTTCTCAATTTTACAGACGACGCTTGCAAAATTGCACGAGGAGTCCGATATTGTTGACAAGATAGCTCAACTCACTTAGTAAAGACAATATCCGATGGAGGACGAACTGATGGAAATACACGCGGACGATGCCGTAGAAAACGTGGTTTTGCGGTACGTACCCCAAGAGTCAATTTCGATTTATGAAGCCGTGGATTTGGACGGTGAGGTAGTAGCCCTGCTGATTGCCGAAGGCGTGGACGAGCCAACACGGTTTGAACAACGAACTGAGGCCGAACGCAGTGCGATGCAGGTGCTGGCCTTAGACGAATACTACCAGGGATTTGACTGGGAAGGCACCATCATCGACGAGTAGGCCCGTGATTGACGGACTGTGCATTTTGAAAACGAGGAGAATAGACGATGCTGGATTACCTGAGAAAACTGTTACACCCGAATGAAACAGTTGGAACCCAAAACCAATTTGACCCGGTCAAGCACCAATCGAAAGCCTTCAGCGGAAAGGCATTGCAAGATGTCCTCAGCGCATTACCGATTGACCAACCCATGATGACACTGGACCTTGATTCCCGATTTCAAAGAGATTGTTACCCAGTCATCACGAGCGGATACATCGTGCCAAACGGCCTGGTACTCGACACACACGGTGGTCGTCAGGTTATCAAACGCTCCGTGTTCCGTAGGGTGAAAGTACGGCAGGACACGGCTACCACTGGCACTGTTTTCCTCGAAGCCGACAATGTGTTTATCATCAAACTGGCCGGTTTGCGGAATTTTGAGGAAGTGGGAGATGTGCTGGGAACGTTGGTGTTGGTGGGATAATTATTAATACATGATGACGTAAGTATTGATTTTCACAGACACATTTTTAGGCGATCAAGACAGACGTGTGAATACAGTTATATAAGTGTATTAGCTCTACCGTCGTTGCGGTGTGAAACGACGGTAAAAGAAGACATGTTGCGAGCGTATTTTGACAGCATCAATAATAAAAAGCGTCATCGACATATTAAATGAAAATTACGCTGTTTCCTGCCCAAAATGGAGATTGTCTATTAGTCTCTTGTGAAGAGAATTTCAACGTACTAATAGATACAGGTTATAAATCAACCTACGCAAACTATCTTAAACCGGCATTACAACAACTCGCTTACCAAAAAACAGCACTTGACTACTGCATAATAACTCATGTGGATGCCGATCATATTGAAGGTGCTGTAAAAGGTCTATTTCTTGAAAACGGCCCAAGCAGCGATCCAGCTATAATTCCCATTAGGCATGTTTGGCATAACAGCTACAAACATTTACGGACTGTGGGAAAGTCGCCACTAAACAACAATGATAAACTAG